>JAUZOX010000260.1 GCA_030706265.1 Bacteroidota bacterium
GACCGGCTTGCAATTGTTGTCGATACCGTCTATGGCAATCCTCATCAGTACAATGGCTTAGGATTGATTATGCTGTCGTCTTTTACTCATTTCAAATATTCTGCGACTTCTCAGGTTACTCGGACATGGCAATCGGGGCGGCCCGTATCCTGGGCTTTAAGCTGATGACCAACTTTAATAAACCTTACCAGTCCAAAAGCATTCAGGAGTTTTGGAAACGATGGCACATCTCGCTTACGTCGTGGTTTAAAGATTACCTTTATATCTCGCTGGGTGGCAATCGGGTTACTATTCCACGATGGTATTTAAATCTTTTTATTGTATTCTTAATTAGCGGATTATGGCATGGAGCCAGTTGGACTTTTGTTATCTGGGGTGCTTTACATGGATTTTATGTCGTGTTTGGGGTGATCACCAAAAAAATAAGGCAAAAGATCGATAAGTTCTTCTTTCTTGACCGGTTTCCTTTCTTATCTGTGTTGACCACCTTTGGACTGGTCACATTTGCTTTTATCTTTTTTAGGGCACCCAATATCCAGTCTGCTTTTTATATCGCCGAACACATTTTTACCGGGATTCCTGATCTGGTTCATAAAGTAATCACGCATCAGTCTGTTTTTGAGTCTTATGGCCTTAAAAAACAGGAATTGCTATTATCCGTGTGCCTGATTCTATTCATGGAACTGGTACATGTTATTCAAAATCATCGTAATATAACTGAACTGTTGATGCAGAAACCGGTATATTTTCGATGGGCTGTTTATTATATCGTTGTTTTTACAATCTGCTGTCTGGGCGAATTTGGAAATCGGGAATTCATTTACTTTCAATTTTAAAGAATCAGGTTTATGAACCGAGCATGTTTTGAAGACAAAAGCACCGATGAACCGAGCATACATGCGAGCTATATACGACCTATTTAATAAAATTATTATCGTATAAAAATCATCCATGCGAGTTTGATGCGACCGATTTAATACAAATTATTTACGCATGAAAACACTATTTAAAAAAATTGGTTTACTTACATTAATTCCTTTTATGTTGATAACCATATTCTTATATATCGGAGAGATGTATTATAATACTGGTGAGTATCCGATGTGGAAATCAAAAATAGAGTTTATCACGCATGTCCATAATACTTCCAACATCGTCATTGGCGATTCCCGTGCCGTGGCAGGGATCGTTCCCGGAATAATCGGTGATAATTTTAACAATTTGGCAATAGGGGGAGGAAGCCCGATCGACGGTTATCTGTTCTTAAAAAGGTATCTGCAATACCACAGAGTAAATAAAATCATTATCTCTTATTCCCCCAGTCGTCTGGAAAATTATGATGTGTTTTTTGACCGGACTTTGAAATTTGACCTTCTTTCTTTCTCAGAAATGAATGAAATACTTTCGAAGAGCAAAGAAGAGAATGACCTATTTTTTGAGTCCTATAATGACTGTGTTAACTGCGATAACAAATATGCTGATATTTGGGATTATTACAAATATTATTTTAAGTCTTTATTAATCAAGATTAAATTTTTTTATTATTACTTGCCGGAGATTAAAAATTCAATCATAGAATATCGTTACACACATAATATGAATGTCTATAACAATATAAAAAAACGCCTTGGAAATTATGATTTTGGGACAGATAGATTTTCAGCCGGTTTATGCGTTGAAACACAAAACAGAAAACACTATAAGGTGAGCAAAGTGTTGGATTTCTACCTCAATAAGATATTAAGTCTTGCGCAGGAAAATAATATTAAAGTCTATTGTATAGCGGCCCCGTTTAATGTGGCGAGTTTTAAGTCGTTGAATTCCAATTATATAAAAGGATATAATGCCTATATTCAATCCTTGAGAAATAAATACAAGAACATCGTTTACCAGAATGGCATCTATTCATATGGAAATGAACGGTTTGGCGATCCCTCCCATTTGAATCCCTTTGGTGCAGCCGAATTTAGTAAGCATGTCAGGGACGATATTCTGAATAAATATTGAATTCCACTATCAAACATTTTAAAGAGTTTGATAGTGGAATTCAATAACCTTTATAACTTATCCGGTTTATTACAAAGAATCCGTCCTACCAACACGCGGATGAGTTTTTTATTTCTCCACGTCTGTTCTAAAAGGTGATGCCGGAAGATCTTCTTTGTTGAATAGATTGATATCAGGACTGTTTTTCCATCCATATCTGACTGCTAAAGGTTCTTTTATGCTTTCGGCGGAAACGATAACCTTGTCTTCGCTAATGATTGCTGTTGCAGGGACAAATTTTTTATCAGATCCTGCAATAATAAACCCTTTGAGTGCGCCATCTTTGGCAACCAAACCAGTACCAACATGCGTGAAACTCAAAATAATCTTTCCATCACTGATTTTCATCGACTTATAAACAGGACCAGCGTATTCTATGGCTTCTTTATAAGCAATCGCTCTTGCGGCTAATGCTAACCGTTCCCCAACTGGTCTTTTGTGAGTTGGGTGAATATTGATGCTGTCACCGATATCGGTTATTACAACCATAGATGTATTGGGCGTTTTCTGCCAGGTAAGTAATTGTGCTTCGCGTAATTCGGGTGTATTGGATCTATACGGAGCGATCTGAACAAAAAGGAAAGGCAGTCGGCTGTTGTTCCATTTGTTGCGCCAATCGTTAATCATTGCGGGAAATAGCGTGCGGTATTGTTTGGCACGGACAGAATTGGATTCGCCCTGATACCATATCACCCCTTTTATAGCATAAGGAATTAATGGAGCTATCATTGCATTGTAGAGCCCCCCACAATCACCTGATTTCATGGGATCTATCGGCGCCGTGGGCTTGAGGGGTAACGTTTTGTTATTTTGTCGTGCAAGAGATGTGTCTGCAGACCATTTTTTCAGGATTTCAGATTCGTTTTTCTTGTATTCTTCCAATTTTAAAGGATAATCATGAATTGCTTTGTCATAATCATCAACCAGAGCTTTTAGTTCGGGATTAGACTCTAAAGCAGCACGGCTTGTCCATTTTTCAGCGGGAGTACCTCCCCATGATGAATGAATAAGGCCAATAGGAACATTATATTTTTTACAGAGTTCTCTGCCAAAGAAAAAACCGATGGCCGAAAAGTTTATAACGGAGGTTGTATCACAAATGATCCATTTTGCGTTGACCTCTTTTTGAGGTTGCGTTGCGGTAACATGAGGTAATGCAAATTCACGTATATTGGGGTAGTTGACAGCATCTAATACTTCTTCGCGCCAATTATCGATAAGCTTTTGTCCTCTTCGGGGTCCGAGTTGGCGTTCCATATTCGATTGACCGCTGCAAAGCCAAACTTCACCTACAAGAATATTTTTTAGTATAATCTTGTTATTTCCGGTAATCACCATTTCGAATGGGCCACCGGCTTTCAATGGTTTAAGCTTTATCATCCAGTTGCCATTAACAGCTGTGGTGGATATCTTTTGTCCTGCAAACTCCAGGGTTATTTTTTCATTATTGTCGGCTGTTCCCCATACAGGTACTACAACACCACGTTGCAAAACAGCATTGTCGCAAAATAAGCTGGCGGGGTTTACATTTGCCTTTAAATGTAAACAGCAAATAATCAATGTCGTAACTATTAATAAATTATAATATCTTTTCATTGTATCAGGTTTTTCTTCAGGTTATTTTTCAAATAATTCAATGACCGGTATTTCATACTTTGGTTTATTTACTGGTAAGGTTAAAACAAGGTCATTGGGTGCAGAACTACTTTCGGTAATCTTAATTTCAGATGCATCGTGTAAAAACTGCGCATATTTAATCTTTCCTTTATATCCGACCAAGGTGATTTTTCCATCTGTCGGATATTGAAATAAATGGAGGTATAACGTTTTTTTTGCAGCATTATAAGTAAGTTTATCCTGATCAGGAACAGTGTACTGATCTGGCGCAAAGGTGCATCCATAAATAGATCGGTCATTGGCATGCATCCAGTAACCCAGACTATCAAGGGCATTGGTAGCACGGTAATCAAATTCTCCACGGGCGGTTGGACCAACATTTAGTATTAAATTTCCACCATTGCTTACACTCGTAATTAAAAGGTCTAACAATTGACGGTGTGTTTTCCACGTATTCTCGTCCCTGTAGTAACCCCATGAACCGGAAAACGTTTGACAGGTTTCCCAAGTTTGCCCTTTAAACTTCAGTAATTCAGTAGGTTTTACCTGCTCAGGAGTGACAAAATCTGCAACTTCTTTATCGAGACCTAAACGGTTATTAACAATGATTCCGGGTTGTAGCTTTCTTATTAGTTTCATTAATTCTTCAGATCCCCAATCATCTTTTCCTTTCCCTGGTCCATTTTTTGAGCTTCCAAATGAAAAGTCAAGCCAAAGGATATCAATTTTCCCATAATTAGTTAATAATTCGGTGATCTGGTTACGAAGATAAAGTCTGTACTTTGCCATATCCCGTCCTTTGTTGAGTCTTGCAAAGGCAGTATCACTCTTATCTTTTGGAGCCAAAGGGTGACTCCTGTCGATAGTATAATCAGGATGGTGCCAATCGAGTAAAGAATAATAGAATCCTATTTTAATTCCCTGAGCTCTGAATGCGTTAACATATTCTTTTACCAAATCGCGTTTAGCTTGGGTGTTAGTAGCTTTATAATCGGTGTATTTGGAGTCGAACAAGCAAAAACCTTCATGGTGTTTGGTGGTAAGAACTGCATATTTCATTCCAGCGGCTTTGGCTTGAGC
>JAUZOX010000261.1 GCA_030706265.1 Bacteroidota bacterium
TTCTACCGGAATAGGACGACGTTCAACAGAGAGTCCCATATCTTCGGCCAGCGTCATCAGACTTTTGTTTGTAATGGATGGCAGGATGGAGGTAGATAAAGGGGTAACATAAGTCTTTCCTTTTATCCCAAAAAAGTTGGCCGGACCACATTCATCGATGTATTTCTTTTCCTTCGGATCGAGATACAGGCAGGCTGAATAACCTTCGTGATGGGCACGCTCTCCTGAACTGAGGCTGGCGGCATAATTACCTCCTACTTTAAATGTTCCGGTTCCCAATGGAGCGGCGCGGTCTACATCACGAGCAATTTGAATGCTTACAGGACTGAAACCTCCTTTGAAATAAGGACCAACAGGACCTACAAAAATCATAAACAGATACTCGTTAGCAGGTTTAACCCCGACACAGGCACCTGTACCGATCAACAAAGGCCTGATGTAAAGGGATGCTCCCGTGCTGAAAGGAGGAATATATTTTTTGTTCATATGAATCACCTTAAGCAAAGACTCTCTAAAGATTTCCATTGGAACAGGTTGCATGACGATACCATGAGCTGTAGCTTCCATCCGCTTAAAGTTTTCTTCCCAGCGAAAGACCCGTATCTTATTATCGCTGCCATAAAAAGCCTTTAGCCCTTCAAAAGCTTCTTGTCCATAATGCAAAGCACTTGCAGCCATATGAATGTTGATGTACTCGGAGGACGACAATTCAACCTCACCCCATTTTCCGTTTCGATAATAGCAACGGACATTGTAATCTGTTTTGAAATAATCAAATGGAAGCTTACTCCACTCTATATCATTCATAACGTCAGTTTTTAAATGATTTTAAACATGTTCTGATACTTTAGCAAAATTACAAATTATTTTATATGATTTGGTTAAAAGAAATAAACCCTTGTTGGATCGAAGTAAATCTTCTTAAATTTACCCTTTCATTTAAATTTTTAAAAGTGCATTGCTGGCGAAAAATAAAATCCTATTTCCTGGATGGATACGAAGACTATTCCTTTGAAATACAACAAAAAATAGAATATCTTTTTTTCTTTAACATATTTGCAATCGCGGGAGTAATAATTTATTACATCACCCGGATCTTCATTCCGGTAGAACCTTTTGTAATTGCAGGCGATATCTGCCTGTTCTTTTTTGTCGCTATTTCACTCATTGCTATTCGGTTAAAAAAAATATATGCCGTAACGTTTTCTGTGATTTTTATCCCTTTGGCGGTCTTGTTTTATAATGTTTTACGCTATTATGCCGCTGATCAGGAAATAAGTCAAACTACTATTTTTTCTTCCCTTTCATTTTTATTGTTTGGCCTGTTATACCTTTCCCTTTTTTCGGTAAGGGTCAACCAGTTAATCTTTTTTACTTTAATCTCAGCTGCAACACTGGTCCTGAACTGTCTTTTTCTGATCAATAGTCCGTTTGGCTTCAGGTATACCCATTCCGCAGTTTTAAACCTCATTGGAGCGCTCGTAGAACTAGGATGCGGCTACGTGATCGCCACACTGATACTTAGGTTTAATGTCAATATGTTGAAAAACAATGAGAAAAGACTAATTCAATCGAGTGAACATTATTCAGCGCTTTTTTCCAATATCAAGGATGCCTTTGGATTGGTGAAGATCATTAAAGATGATTTGGGACGTCCGGTTAATATGATGATTCTTGAAATCAATAAAGTCGCAGAGGATTTTCTAAAGTTAACCAGGGATGAAGTCGTCTTCCGAAAGTTTTCAGATATCATTCATGCTGATATGACTGATTTTGAAACTTCTTTGACCGACTTTTCAAACGTCGCATTAACCGGAAAAGAATTGCATAAAACGATATATAGTAAGCATTTTGAGAAATGGTTATACGTGCATATATTCTCACCTGAAACGAATTACTGTGCAGTACTAATACGCGATATTACGGCACAGGTCGAATCAGACTATGAACTTAAACGCATCCAGGAACGCAATGCAGCGTTGTTGGAAGCCATTCCCGATGCCTTAATGGTCTGCGATAAGGATGGGTTTATTAAGACGATCAAGCGGGCCCAGATAGAGCTGCTTGAAGATGAACAAATGTTTTATACAGGCATTTATATCACACAGGCATCATTGTCCTCCGAATTGACCCAACAACTCATGAATAGCATTGATGAGGTTTTGCATTCCAAAAAATTAAAGACAATGGTACTCGAGATTCCATCAGAATCCGGGATCGTTTATGCCGAAACGCGCCTGATGCCTTTCGGCGATAGTGAAATACTCATCTTGTTTCGGAATCTTACCAGCCGTATACTTTCAGAAAAGGCATTGTTGATCGAAAAAGAAAAAGCGGAAGAATCGGATCGACTGAAAATGGCTTTCTTGTCAAATATGTCGCATGAAATCAGAACACCCATGAATGCCATCATTGGATTTTCTGATATGCTCAGCTTAAAAGATATTGATGAAAAAGAGCAGAGCGATTTTATATACCAGATCAAGAGCAATGGGGCATTATTGTTGAATTTGATTAATGATATTCTGGACTTGTCAAAAATAGAAGCCGGTGAACTTGAAATGCATTATTCAAAATTTGATATCCATAAGATCTTAAAAGACATTTATTTGAATTTTGAAAATGAAAAGATAATCAGGAAAAAATCCGATATCCAAATTCTTGTCGAAAAGCAGCCGGATATCAAATCAATCCTTATCAATGCCGATGAATACCGTTTGAAGCAGATTCTATTTAACCTGATGGGAAATGCACTCAAGTTTACAAAAGCCGGTACCATAACGTTCGGGTATAATCTGAAAGAAAATGAAATTCTTTTTTTTGTTAAAGACACCGGAATAGGTATACCGTTAGATAAACAAGAAATTATTTTTCACCGGTTCCGACAGGTTGATGATTCAAACACACGCACTTTTGGTGGAGCAGGTCTTGGCTTGACTATTTCCCGCAACCTGGTCGAAGCCATGGGGGGACGGATATGGGTAGAAATGAACGAACATAAGGGCTCGACCTTTTACTTTACCCTTCCATTGGGCGGTGCTAAAATAAGTTATACCGACAACACCTCATCTTATCAATTTCGCAATACCTTTAATTGGAAGGGTAAATTAATTCTCATCATTGACAGTGAAACCACAAACTATGTTGTCATCAATCATTTGCTGACAAAAACCGGAGTTAGTATAGAGTGGGCCTCAAATGATCAGGTTGTATTGTCAAAATGCTTTACCCGTAAACCAGATCTGGTAATTTTCGATAGGGATGTTAAAACAGTAAAGAATGGAAATATTGAATCGGATTTAAAACATCGCTATCCTGAGCTTCCGATCATTGCTTTAAAATCATTGAAAGTATCCGGAAATAACGATCAACCTGGCGGATTCATTGATGCCATTATCCCGAAACCAATAAAAACAAAAACTTTCCTTGAAACGATCAATTCATTTCTCGTAGCATAGAATAAGATACCAAGGATCATCGATTTTAGGCTGCATTAAATCGTCTGACACGCAATTTTTATCTTTCCGTAAAGCGGTAAAGGCAAATAATCATCAACATTCCCAAAGCCAGTAACCCGCCTATCAGAAAATCATGATTTTTGAAATATGAACCGGTAATTCCGGCTATCGGGTATCCAATCGCCCACCACAAATGGGTCCATGCAAAGTGACTTCCATAGGCTTTACCTTGTTTTCCTAAAGGAATGTTTTCCGCAATCAGAATTTGGGAAGGCATATCGGTAAAGCTTTGTCCTAAACCAGCTATAACCCATAGAATCAATAAAATTGCATAGGGTGTACTATTTGCTAAAGAAACCGATAATGAAACCATTAAAGCTCCTGCGATTAAAAGCAGGGTCTTGTTTTTTGATTTATCAATTGTGTTAACCGTAAACGCTGCAATGGTTGCTCCAATTCCGAAAGCCGTCATGGCCCAGCCAAATTCCTTGTCGGTCAACATTAAAACACCTTTAATATGCCCCACCGTATTTACTAAAATCTGGGCACCTGCTATTGCGACAACCAATTCCATCAATAACGCAAAACGGATTGCCCCATTTCCGAATATTAATTTCGTTCCACTTACGACATCATGCCAAATTTCAGATATTGAATATTGAACCTGTTCGATTTTTTTATTTAAAAAAGAAAAGGGAATAAATGAAACCAAAAGCGAGGATACTATAAACGAAAAAGCATCAACTATAAATATTTGTCGTGATCCCCAGAAAATAGCTAAAATGCCTGCCAGTCCAGGTCCGATCATTCCTAACAGTTGCCAGGTTGCGTTTGCCATCGCAATTGCATTTTTATAGTTTTCTTTACGTGATATGAGCTGGGGAATGCAGGCTTTGAAAGCCGGCGAAAAAAAAGCGTTGAATATATTGAGCAAAAAAATCAGAATGTACATTTGCCAGATGTGGTGGATAAATACCAATGAGAATACAATGACCATCCTGGCTATATTGGTAAAGATCAATATCTTTTTCCGGTTGTAGTGGTCTGCTATGATGCCGGCATAAGAGCCAAAAAGGATATATGCAGAAACCCTCAGGGTCAAAGCCATGGCCAGTATTTTTGCAGATTGGTGTCCACCAAATTCAAATGCCAGAAGGGCTATGCCAATCCAGGTAAATGCATCTCCCAAAAGACTAATTGCCTGGGCAAAATATAACCTGGCAAACAATGGCTCTTTAAGGGATTTGAAAGGATCTAATAATTTCATTACTCAA
>JAUZOX010000262.1 GCA_030706265.1 Bacteroidota bacterium
AGATCTCTTTTCATTTGGGGGTGGTTTGGCTGCCATTCCGATCATGTATCATGAACTGGTGGTGTTTTATCAGTGGATCGACAAACAGACATTTATGGATGGGGTGATTCTGGGGCAGGTTACGCCGGGTACCATCGTTATCGCCGCCACTTTTTACAGTTATCTGCATTTTGGTATTTTAGGGAGCATCTTGGCGACCATCTGTGTATTCACCCCTTCATTTCTGATCCTGATGGGCCTTGTTCCCTTTTTTGACAGATTGAGCCAATATGCCGGTTTCAATAAAGTGATAAACGGTATACTTTGCTCTTTCGTTGGACTATTGGCTGTGATCACTTATCATTTTGCCATTGATATTCACTGGAATGCGGTTAATGTTATTTTTACGCTTGGGGCTTTTATCTTATTGCTGCGCAATGTAAATGTCGTTTGGTTAATCCTGATTGGTTCGCTGCTTTCTTTCGTCATGTAAGGGACTGTCGGATATGGATGAAGAAATCATTTTTAAATAATGGGTGAAGGACTTATTCGGCAATCTTTCCAGGTTGGTCAATTCTGAATAAAGATATTTGCAATAAACTCAATTCTGCCTTCCGGATTTATTCTTTCTTAATGAATGCAATAGTATCTTTGCAAATTCATTTGATATGCTAAAATGCCTGCTTCGTATTTAGATCAACTCGATCCTAAAAAATATATTATCATCAAGGGTTCGCGTGTTAACAACCTTAAGAACCTGAGTGTTGCTATTCCACGGAATAAAATGGTAGTCATTACCGGACTATCGGGCTCCGGGAAATCAAGTCTTGCTTTTGATACACTGTATGCGGAAGGTCAGCGCAGATATGTAGAAAGTTTGAGCTCATATGCCCGCCAGTTTTTGGGAAGGATGAGCAAACCCGAAGTGGATTATATCAAAGGAATTGCCCCCGCCATTGCCATAGAGCAAAAGGTGAATACGCGCAATCCACGTTCTACGGTTGGTACCTCTACCGAGATTTATGAATACCTGAAATTGCTCTTTGCCCGTATCGGGAAGACCTTCTCCCCTGTTACCGGTAACCTGGTCATGCGGCATTCGGTCACCGATGTTGTGGATTATGTCATTGGAAGGCCCACCGGTGAACGCATCATGATAACCTGTCCGCTTATCGTTAAGACGGATCGAAGCCTGAAAGAGCAATTAACCGTATTGCTTCAGCAAGGCTTTACCCGTATTCTGATCAATCATGAAATCAGAAGAATAGATGAGCTTAAGCCTGACGACATAAAAAAACTCAACCCGGAAGAGATCGATATCCTGGTCGACAGAATGGCTATCGGGCAGGATGAGGATATCACTTCACGGGTGGCAGACTCGGTCCAGACGGCATTTTATGAAGGCGAAGGAAGCTGTAATGTAGATAGTTATCTTGATCAGGGTATTCAAAGGGCTTCTTTTTCGAATCGGTTTGAGCTTGATGGCATTGCATTTGAAGAGCCTTCGGTCAATCTCTTCAGCTTCAATAACCCTTATGGTGCATGCAAGACCTGTGAAGGATTCGGCAGCGTTATTGGCATCGACGAAGATCTCGTGGTCCCCGATAAAAGTCTGTCGGTTTATGAGGGGGCAATAGCCTGCTGGAAAGGAGAAAAGATGAGTGAATGGAAGGATCAGCTTGTCCGAAACGCTCATAAATTTGATTTCCCGGTTCATCGTGCCTACTATGACCTTACAGACCAGGAAAGAGCACTGATCTGGAATGGCAATGAATATTTTGAAGGCATAAACAGCTTCTTCAGGTTTGTGGAAGAACAGGCGTACAAAATTCAATACAGGGTGATGATGTCGCGTTACAGGGGAAAGACGGTTTGCCCTGATTGTCTGGGAACACGACTGCGAAAAGATGCAAGTTATGTAAAAGTTGCCGGAAAGTCACTCCTCGATCTTGTCCTACTACCTGTTGATAAGCTGCTTACTTTCTTTAAAGATATCGATTTGGAAGATCATGAGATGCAGATTTCAAAGCGTTTACTGGTTGAAGCCGTCAGCAGGATTCAGTTCCTTTGTGATGTAGGCCTGGGGTATCTCACGCTCAATCGGCTTTCAAACACCCTTTCCGGAGGCGAGAGTCAACGAATTAACCTGGCAACCTCACTTGGAAGCAGCCTGGTCGGTTCGATGTACATTCTGGATGAACCCAGCATTGGACTCCATTCCAGAGACACACAACGTTTGATTAAAGTTCTGCGCCAACTTCGTGATCTTGGAAACACGGTCATCATTGTTGAACATGACGAAGAAATTATTCGTGCTGCAGACCAGATCATCGACATAGGCCCATTGGCAGGGGTACATGGTGGGGAACTCGTCTTCCAGGGAACCTTTGATGAAATCATCGGTGCTAAAAATAACCTGACAGGTGATTACCTTCAGGGAATCAGAAAGGTGATCGAAAAACCGATCCGAAGAAAATGGAGAGACTACATTGAAGTGACAGGAGCGCGGGAAAATAATCTTAAGAATATCAACGTTAAGTTCCCGTTGAAATGCCTCGTTGCTGTGACAGGTGTCAGCGGATCGGGTAAAACATCTCTTGTCAAGACGATCCTTTACCCTTCAATTAAGAAAATATTTGGCGGCTTCAATGAAAAGACCGGACTGCATGACAGGATTTCAGGTGACTACAAGCTGATAGACGCTGTTGAGATGATCGATCAAAACCCGATCGGACGTTCATCCCGTTCTAATCCTGCCACTTATGTAAAGGCCTATGACGACATACGGCAACTGTTCGCCGAACAACCGGTCGCCAAAATGAGAGGGTATAAACCGGGGTACTTTTCGTTCAATATCGAAGGAGGTCGTTGTGAAGAGTGCGAAGGAGAAGGTGTTGTAAAAATAGAGATGCAGTTCATGGCCGATATTTACCTTAAATGTGATTCGTGCCACGGGAAACGATTTAAAGATGAAGTGTTGGATGTAAGTTACCGGGGAAAAAATATTGCAGAGATACTGGATCTTACTATCGATGAAGCCATCGATTTCTTTTCCACTGCAAAACATTTATCGGCAACAGAAGGACGCATCATACAGAAACTCCAACCCTTGTCAGATGTCGGATTAGGCTATTTGAGGCTGGGTCAGGCTTCTGCTACCCTCTCCGGTGGCGAGGCACAACGTGTTAAGCTGGCCTTTTTCCTGGCTAAAGGTAATTCGGATGTTCCAACCCTGTTTATCTTTGACGAGCCTACGACCGGTCTTCATTTTCATGACATAAGGCACTTACTTACTGCATTTAATGCATTGATCGAACGCGGACACAGCATTGTCGTCATCGAACATAACCTGGATGTCGTCAATGCCTGCGATTGGGTCATCGATCTTGGACCCGAAGGTGGAGAAAATGGAGGAAAGCTTATCTTTGAAGGAACACCTGAAGATCTGGCTCATTGCGAGGGCTCTTATACCGGTAAATACCTGAAAAAAAACAAGATGCAATAAAACAGCCCCAATCAGAACAAATCTATTACAAAATTCACGATGGGAATCAGGATGGCAGTCATCAACCCCATCAGCACAATAGCAAGACCACCGAGGGCTCCTTCAACAGCCCCAAGCTCAAGGGCTCTGGTCATGCCAAGTCCATGTGCGCCCGATCCCATGGCAAGTCCACGGGCAACGCTGCTGGTTACTTTGAGCTTTCGGAGAATATAGGGGCCAATTATACCACCAAAAACACCCACCAGAACTACGATCACAGCTGTTAATCCGGGTAAACCGCCAAAACGTTGTGATATTCCAATTGCAATTGGTGTTGTGACTGATTTTGGCAGAAGTGTTTCTATGATGACCTTATCGGCACCAAACAGCCAGGCTATCCCCCCTACCGATATAATCCCTGATAAGGCACCCGTAAAAACGGTGATCAGGATAGGAACAAAATTCTTTTTTACATGCTCATATTGTTCATACAAGATCAATCCCAGTGCAACAACTGCCGGACCTAACATAAAATCAATCATCCTGCTTCCTTTTGTAAAAGTGGAGTAATCGGTGTGAGTAAAAGTCAAAATGAGAATTAAAACCCCGATACACAATGGCACGGGATGCAGAAAGGCAAGCCCCGTCTTCCGATATATCCACAACGACATCAGATAAGTACCAATGACGAGGGTAAGAACAAATAATTCATTGTTTAAAAGGGCATGCATCATTTTTTCTCCAATTTTTGTTGAACCAGACCAACTACTGCCAACACAACGATGGTGCTGACTACACTCGAAACGACGATTGCAGCCCAGTTTGATGAAATCAGATTCCAGGCGTTCATTAAGCCCACCCCGGCAGGGACAAAGAAAAGGGACATGTGGTTGATGAGGTACCCTGCAGGTTTGCGTACCGTTTCAGGTTTAACTATCCCGGTTAAAAGGGCCAGAAACATCAATACCATTCCGATCACACTACCGGGTATAATTCCGTTAATAGCACTACTCAATCCATTGCCCAACAGCAACATCAATAAAATAATAAATACTCCCGGCATGCAAAATAAGTTAGGTGAAACGAAGATGACTGAAAATTACAAACAAAATAAAGACCTGTATGTGAGTTTCATTCGACCAATTTAATCAAATTATTCAGGGATTAAATTGGTACAAAGTTAGACATATTTTAACGGCTGAAAAATGTTGAGCCAATGAAATACATGCACTAACTTTGCAACATTTAATAAACCAATGGAAAAGAAA
>JAUZOX010000263.1 GCA_030706265.1 Bacteroidota bacterium
ATTAATCTTGAAGGCATACTTTGATTTCAATATGTTTTATGAAACGGGGATGATTGAAACGAGAATGATTGAAAATCACAAACACTGATGAACAGAGCATTTATGCGAGTTCTATACGACCTGGTTAATCAAATTATTTTCGGATGAAACGAGCATGTTTTAAAACACAAACACCGATGAAAATCATGCATGCGAGTTCCATACGACCAATTTAATACAAATTATTTACGTATGAAATCCCCTATGTTTGTTTTTAGTCCGTGCTACCGCTGCACCCCGTACGTCATTGCGGGGTCGATCCCCAATCTCCTAATCCCCGATCATTATAAATGTCCTTAACCGCATATATGGTCCAAGTTACGGCTATCGCCTAAACTTGAACCATATATGCTTACGCCTAAACCTGAACCAGGAATGCATTTATGCGAGTTCCATACGACCCGGTTAATCAAATTATTAACCTATTCTTAAATACATTGATCAGAACCGACGAGCAATCAACAGCATCATTAGGATTTATCTGCACACTTCAGTCAGACTTTGAACGGCACCTTTCAATACGGATTGAAAATCGCTGCCTCTGAAAAGTAAACATTAAAAAATAGCTTACCTTTAAATTTCGGAAATCCAATGTAAATATACACCTGATTTCCGGCTCATTAATTTGAAAGAGATTACGAACTATCAGAGAAACACTTTATTACCTCCGCTTGTATGACAATAATGAATTTTGAGTTTAAAGCCAGGACGAACGATTTAGACCGTTTAGAAAAAAAACTTCTTGCCCTTAACCCGTTGTTTATTGGAGAGGATCATCAAACCGATACCTATTTCAATGTACCGGCAGGAAGGTTGAAGTTGCGCGAAGGAAATATTGAAAATGCGCTTATCTATTATGAAAGGGCAAACACTGCAGATGCAAAACAATCGGATGTTTTGTTGTATAAACATACTCCGGATAAAATGCTTAAGGATATTCTGGTCCGCTCCAATGGCATCAAGGTTGTCGTTGAGAAGAAACGAAAGATCTTTTTTATAGATAATGTTAAGTTTCATTTCGATACGATCCGTGGACTGGGAACTTTTGTTGAGGTGGAAGCCATCGATACGACTGGGAATATTGGAATTGAGCGATTAAAAAAACAATGCAGTGAATATGCTGCATTGTTTGAAATCAAGGATTCGGATTATATTGCATTATCATACAGCGATTTGATGTTAATGCAATCTTGATGATCCGGGGCCTGGTTTTATCGGTCATGGCCTCTAAGATTATAGATCCGTTATGGATATGCGGGATTTTGGGGTTACACAATAGAAAACCACCCATACTGTAATATAAACTCTTTCAAATCCGGGTCCCCAATTAATTTTTTGTTAATGCAGGCAAGATGACAAACCACCTGTAAAATGGCGTGTTAATATCCGTAAACTTTAAAAACAAAACGTCATGGATAATAAGCACAATATCGTAGGATGGTTCGAAATTCCGGTAACCAATATGGAAAGAGCTGTCAAGTTTTATGAAACCCTTTTTGGCGTAACGCTGAAAAGGGAAAAAATGGGAGATATAGATATGGCCTGGTTTCCGGGCGATATGGAGACACCGGGAGCGTCAGGATCACTGGTCTATTACCCGCAGATGTATACGCCTTCAAAAGAGGGAACCCTGATTTATTTCTCTTCACAATATGGTGATGTAGCCAGGGAACTTGCCAGGGTCAAGGATGCCGGAGGTTCTGTCGTAATGCCGAAAACCCTGATTACCGATGATATAGGCTATATGGCAATTTGTCTGGATTCTGAGGGAAACCGAATTGCACTCCACTCCCAGAAACAGCTTGTAAAATAAGCTGTGTTGAAAATGGGTTAGCCTACATCGGGCTAACCACCTTAAGTGTACCTTAATATATAGCGGCCTCAATTGTGAAGTCATCAGATTTTACAATTGAGGCCGAAGTGTTTGTGCTGAGAATCTTACGATATACCTGCAAGCATGATTGCGGGCGATTATTTTCTTCTTGTCCAATCCGTAGGAGACGGTTCGTTTGAGAGAACCGGTGCCAGTATATTTTCCAATGTGTATTTTTTTGCTTCATTTGCCGTAAGTTGATGGCTCCAGGCGACGCGTTTATCCGTATTTGCCCCAGCCCCTTTATTTCCAAACTCGGCATAATAGGCAGTCTGGTCACGCGTGGTTTTATCCCAGTTGGCCCAACCTTCCGGTAAAATGTGGGCTCCAAGATCGCAGTTCATAAATACCACATTGGCATAGTCGCGCCACGGTCGTCCCAGATATACACGGGTTATTCCATCCTTCGCGATCAACTTACAATTCCGGAACACATAACCAAACTGCTTGCCCTTAATGGTGCTTGCTGCAGTAACATACGAATTGGCTTTACTGCATAACGTACAGCCTTCGAACAACACGGTTGCTGCACCAAAGATAAAATCGGTTGTGCCTTCGATATAACAATCGGTAAAATACTGACGACTGTTTTGTCCGGCCGTATAAAGGGTATCCTGGTTGCCTAAAATCCTGCAATGTTTAAACACACAACGGTTGCCTTCCACGTTCAGTGCCACAGCCTGTCCAACGGGTCCTGCCGTATTTTCGATCGTCAGGTTTTCGGCATAAAAGTCATCGGCTTCGACCAACACGGTGTAAGTATAAAAAGTGCTATTCCGCCCCAGGTTGATTTTATTAAAATAGTCGTCATATGAGATGATGGTCTTTTCAACACTTTCTCCAATTATTGACAGGTTTGGATTACAGGAGGGAATCTTAATCTTTTCATGATAGGTCCCATTTTTTACATACACCGTTATTCGTTCATCCGGAAATGCCTTGCACGACTCAATGGCTGCCTGGATGGAAGTAAAATCCCCGGATCCATCCTGTGCAACCGTAATTTTCATTTTATCCTGGGCCATCAAACCGGATACATTGAGTATCATCAGGACCGACAGCATTAAGCAATACTTTATCATATTCATCTTATCCACTATTTAAAGATTTTGTTTAAAAAAGCAACCATATAGTCAACCGTAGGCCGGAACCAGGGAGAGAATAGCCAAAATGGATGCGGTGTCCCCGGAATTGTATGTACTTCGGAGTAGATGCCATATTTGTTTAAAATAGAGATCACGGTATCGCGTCCGGCATGAAATCTTGGCAAAGCACTGTTGACAAACAAGATGGGTGGGGTATCCTGACCGGCATAGGTAAGGGCTGAGGCTTCAATCCACTTTTGGGGTGCTTCTTTGAAAGTTGCCCCGAACCAGTAAGCCCCGGCCGATCGTTTGGCAGGATCCGTGTCTTTTGCACTTTCATTGGGATCGGTAAAGTCAAGGATCCCATCAATATCGATTACGGCCTGTACCTTTGAAGATACGGCATTATTCCCCTCATCACCTTCAAATTTTTTTACCTCGCCGGTTGTCCCGATCAGGGCTGCCAGTTGCCCACCGGCCGAGGTGCCCGAAACGGCTATTCTGGTGGGATCGATATTGTATCTTTTGGCATTGGTGCGCAAAAACCGGATGGCGGCTTTGATGTCAAAGACGGCCGCAGGATAAAGTGCCTCCGGTGAAAGACGGTATTCAACACAGGCCGTCACATAGCCCCTCGCAGCAATCTGCTGAGCCATAGGTACCTCCAATGTTCTGTCACCCGAACGCCAGCCTCCTCCATGAATCATGATCAGCACCGGATACTTTCCGGGTTTCACGGGTCGAAACAAATCGAGGTGCAGTATCCGTTTTCCATAAGGGGTGTCGGGTAATACAGCATAGGCCAGGTCAGTTTCTGCACGCAAACCTTCGGGAAGTTTAGGATATACAATCTGCGCATCGGGGAAATTAGTATGAATGCCCTTCCAGGCCTGATAAATAGTAAAAGAGGTATCGCGCGGGATTCCTTGTATCGTTACGATCTGTGCACTCAGGCAAGTGCTGACCAGACTCAAAATAACAGACAGGATAACATTCCGATTCATAGAAAGAAAGGCTTAAAAAAATTAACTTAATTTTAAATTTTAAGCATGAATAATTGCTCTAATTTTAAGTGTCATTTTTACAACTGATAAAATTACAATATTAGTAAATATGTTTTTGCTTTTATTGATACTTCTTCACAACGCTTAATATATCATGTCTGGAATATCTAAAAATAATAAAAAATGACCAACACAGGGAAAAAATCAATTACATGCCTGGTTATATGTGTTTTAGTGATCACCGCACTCCGGGCTTTTTCACAAGTTTCAAATCCATCGAAGGGTGGTGTTACTTTGGTTGACAACGGGCCAACGGTTGTAATGAAAAATGGGATCGTCGAACTGACGATTAATAAAAACACGGCAGAGATCAATAAATTCATGTACGATGGCGAGAATATCCTGGCTGGCGGGTATTCAGGAGGAAGATTTTATTGGAGCTGGAATATGCCCAACTATCAAAATCCGAGAAACTGTACATACACACTTACGGTAGATCCTTCAACAAATCACAATACCCTTGCAGAGATAAAATTGCATATGGACTGGAACAAACAGTCAAACAACGCCGCAATGGATGTCGATATATATTATTCTTTGAAAAAAGGAGTTTCGGGGATATATGCGGCTGCAAAACTCAGCCACCCTGCATCATATCCTTTTTACCCGAGTGGCGAATGGAGAATGTCATCCTACCCGGGTGCTACATTTGATTGGA
>JAUZOX010000264.1 GCA_030706265.1 Bacteroidota bacterium
ATGTCCTCATACGTTTCCGAAGAAGAAAGCAGGATGTTAACCGCTTTTTGCCCCTCTTCCACCTCGGTCATCAGTTTGGGCAGTTCACGGTAGGCATCGGGGCCTGCAATGACCGTAACATGGGGCTCTTCGACGAGGAGCTTGTCTTTCAGCCTTTCAGCCATGCAACCTAAGAGGCCTATGACCAGTTCGGGATTTTTCTTTTTCAGGGACTTAAATTCGCGCAGGCGGGCGCGGACACGCTGTTCTGCATTGTCACGGATAGAACAGGTGTTGATAAAAATGACGTCGGCTTCTTTCATGTTCATGGTAGATTCATAATTGGCATCTGCCATGATGGATCCTACGATCTCGCTATCCGAAAAGTTCATCTGACAACCGTAGGTCTCAATATATAATTTTTTCTTTGGCACTTAAGCTCGAAATTAAAGGTTAAAATAAGATGTAAGGATGAATCCCTCAGGCTTCAACCTTATTTGGAATTCGATGCAAAATTACACAATTTAAACAAAATGAACACGCAAGCAGTTGTATTGTTAACATCATTTAGGTAAAGCGTCTAATCACCAATCAAATTATTGTTTTACTTTTGCAAAACTTTCAGAGTGTTTATTCATAGATCATCTGTTTTTATGACAAAGAATCTTGTTATTGTAGAATCACCAGCCAAGGCCAAGACCATTGAAGGTTTTCTTGGAAAAGATTATTTAGTTAAAAGTAGTTTTGGACATGTACGCGATCTATCCAAGAAGGAGTTGGGTATTGATATAGAAGACAATTTTAAACCGATATACGAAATCAGTTCCGACAAAGTTAAGGTTGTTAAAGAATTAAAGAAGCTGTCAAAAGAAGCCGAAACGGTATGGCTCGCGTCCGATGAAGACCGCGAGGGGGAAGCCATTTCGTGGCACCTGGTTGAATCGCTGAGCCTCGATATGAAAAAGGTGAAGCGCATTGTCTTTCATGAGATCACCAAACCGGCTATCCTTCATGCAATAGAAACACCGCGCGATATTGACTATAACCTGGTAAACGCTCAACAAGCCCGTCGGGTATTGGACCGTCTGGTTGGTTTTGAGCTGTCACCCGTATTGTGGAGAAAAGTAAAGCCTTCTCTCTCGGCCGGTCGTGTCCAGAGTGTGGCCGTAAGGTTGATCGTTGAACGGGAGGAAGAAGTCCGGAATTTTAAAAGCGCAGCCAGTTACCGTGTGACGGCCCGTTTTGAAGTTACCACACCCGAACGGGTAGCCATCATGACCGCCGAACTTCCCAAGCGCATTGCCACTAAGGAAGATGCACTGGTATTCTTACAAAAATGTACTGGTGCTAAGTTTACCATTGCGGATATCGAAACCACACCCGGAAAAAAATCTCCGGCAGCGCCATTTACCACTTCGACCTTACAGCAGGAAGCCAGTCGCAAGCTGGGCTTCTCAGTAGCCAAGACAATGCTCGTTGCCCAACAGCTGTACGAAGATGGGAAGATCACCTATATGAGGACTGACTCCACCAATCTTTCCGAACTGGCGTTGTCGATGGCAAGGAATGAGATTACCACGATGTATGGAGCGAATTATGTTAAGATCCGTCAGTATGTTACCAAAACGAAGGGGGCACAGGAGGCACACGAAGCCATTCGTCCTACCTATCTCAATCAACATGCCATCAGTGGTGACAGTTCTCAGCAGAAGCTGTACGATCTGATCTGGAAACGGACCATCGCTTCACAAATGGCAGATGCCATTCTCGAAAAGACCAATGTAACGATCGATATATCTACAACCCCCGAAAAGCTGGTTGCAAAAGGCGAGATCATCAAATTCGAAGGATTTCTGAAGGTCTATCTGGAATCTACCGATGACGAACCTTCAGAAAAAGAGGAGAATGTACTTCCTCCAATCACCGTCGGTCAGGAGCTGGGGTTGATCCAAATGGAGGCAGTGGAACGGTTTACCCAACAACCTCCCCGTTATACCGAGGCCAGTCTTGTTAAAAAACTGGAAGAACTGGGAATAGGCCGCCCATCAACCTATGTACCGACTATTTCCACCATTCAGAAACGGGAATATGTGGTCAAGGAAGATCGCGATGGCATCATCCGGAAGTATAACCTGATCACTTTAAAGAACGGGAAGATCAAGGAGGAGGTCAAATCTGAGAAGACCGGCTACGAAAAAGGGAAGCTGTTCCCTACCGATATTGGCTCACTGGTGAATAAATTCCTGGTTCAGAACTTTGGCAACATCCTCGAATATAGCTTTACGGCCAGTGTTGAAAAGGAATTTGACGAAATAGCCCAGGGACTGAAGATCTGGAATGAAGTGATTCGTGAGTTCTATGGACCCTTTCATGTGCAGGTCGAAGAGACCCTGAAGACCTCCGAAAAGGTAAAAGGGGTACGGTTACTCGGCGTTGATCCGGTCAGCGGGAAAAACGTCATCGTTCGGTTAGGACGTTTCGGGCCTATGGTCCAGATTGGAGAAACCGCTGAAACCGAAGAAAAACCACGCTTTGCAAGTCTAAAGAAGACCCAGAGTATCGATACGATTACGCTGGAAGAAGCCCTTGAGCTCTTTAAGTTTCCCAGGAATATCGGTCAGTTCGAAGGTGCGGATATGATGGTTGCCATCGGTCGTTTTGGTCCGTATGTCAACCATAACAAGGCCTTTTATTCGTTGTCGAAGACCGATGATCCCGTAACCATTACTTACGATCGTGCCATCGAACTCATACAGGAGAAACGACTTAAAGATTCTCAGAAACTCATCAAAGAGTTTGCGGAAGATGCCCAATTAAAAGTCCTCAATGGCCGCTGGGGACCCTATATTGCCCAAGGGAAGAACAATTACAAAATTCCCAAAGGCAAGGATCCGCAGACGCTTTCTTTTGCAGACTGCCAGCAGATTATCAAAGAAGCCCCTGCTGCTCCTGCAAAGAGATCTTTTCGAAAAGCAACCAAATCTTAATAATCGGCATACAGATTCCTTTGTAAAACAGAAAGCATGGAAATAGCACTTTTTTTTGATCCGGTAACGCCGACAAATATTCCGGCAAACAAACATTCTTTGAGTCAATTCGTTGACATCTATACAGAAGAAAGTGGTTTTCCGGATCTTGACGGAGTTCAGATCGCGTTCATCGGTGTCAAGGAAGACCGGGGTGCCATTAACAATGCCGGTTGCTGTGATGCTCCGGATGACATCCGCAAGTTCCTCTATCAACTCCATGCAGGCCCCTGGAACTGCCGGATAGCCGATTTGGGAAATATCAAGAAAGGCCACGACATTCGGGATACTTATTTTGCATTGACTTCATCCATGGAGGAGTTGTTGCGAAAGAATATCCTTCCGGTTATCATCGGAGGCAGTCATGACCTTTCATATGCCATGTATAAGGCTTATGAGGCCCTGTCACAGATTGTCAATATCACTGCTATCGACAATTCTTTTGATCTGGGTGAAGAGGAGACCGAGATAAATGCAAGATCCTACCTGAGCAAGATTATATTAACCCGTCCCAATTTTCTTTTTAACTATACCAATATCGGATATCAGACCTATTTTGTTGATCAGAGTGCAATCTCACTGATGCGGAAATTGTTTTTTGATACGGTACGGTTAGGCATTGCGCAATCTTCACTGGAAGATGTCGAGCCCTTGATTCGCAATGCGGATATGGTGATGCTCGACATTTCTGCAATCAGAATGTCGGATGCGCCCGGCAATATGAATGCCACTCCCAATGGCTTTTATGGGGAAGAGGCTTGTCAGATGGCCCGTTATGCCGGATTTAGCGATAAGCTAACCTCCGTCGGTTTTTTTGAGGCCAATCCGGTATACGACAACTGCGGACAGACGGCCCACCTCACGGCCCAGATGATCTGGTATTTTGTCGATGGTTTTGCAAGTCGTATTAATGAGTTTCCGGGAAAAGTTGTAGATGACTTCTTCAAATACCATGTATCGGTCAATGACCACGAACAACCCATCATTTTTTACAAAAGCAAGAAAAGTGAGCGTTGGTGGATGGAGGTGAACTGTCCAGAGAATGTCAGGGAGAAATACGAGCGCCATTATATCGTTCCCTGTTCATTTGCCGATTACCAGACGGCCTGTAGCGATGAAGTTCCCGACCGGTGGTGGCAGGCTTATCAGAAGATGATGTAACACATCTCTGTTTCATACCTTTTTCTTAATGCTTGATTTCCCTCCCCGGGTTTTGAGCCAGAAAAGCAGTCCAGCCCGATAATTTAGTATCGGAGACTTCGGTGTCGCGCTGAAAAAAGTGGCAGACAGCAACGGCCAGACCATCCGTCGCATCGAAATATTTTGGTGTTTCTTCTATTTTCATCAGTCGTATGAGCATGGCAGAGACCTGTTCTTTCGAAGCTGCGCCGTTTCCTGTGATGGATTGTTTTACTTTCCTCGGCAGGTATTCAAATACGGGAATGTCGCGATAGAGTGCCGCCGCAATGGCCACCCCCTGTGCCCTCCCCAGTTTGAGCATGCTCTGTACGTTTTTCCCGAAGAAGGGCGCTTCAATAGCCAGTTCATCGGGCTTGTAAGTATCAATTAATCTAAGCGTGGTTTCAAATATTTTCTTTAGCTTTAATGGTTGATTTTCGAGCTTATTCAATTTTAATACATCAAGGCATATCAGGTTGATTCCGTTCCCCTTTTGATGGATAATACCATATCCCATGATG
>JAUZOX010000265.1 GCA_030706265.1 Bacteroidota bacterium
ATAAATTATTTTCTTTTCAGGTCTTTGAAGCGGTGAAGTCCAAGGCTTCTATCGTTGCACAAAGTTAACGAGTAATTGTCTCAAACCCAGTGTTACGGATAAAAGGTTTAACGGATTCACCGGAAACAGGCTCAAAAATAAGCAACCCCGGAAATATGGATTCCTAATTGCTCACTCTTTCAATTGGGCGGGCTTAATTGATTTACTTTTTCCCTAATGGCTTCAAAGGCCTCTGTAGCATTTCCGATATCCCTGACCAGCCGGTCCATGGGGCAGATGTCGTTGCCCGGGCGATTGGTAATGAAAGGGGTGAGGGTCTCGAATGAATACCCTATTTGATGCCCTTCAAACAGCTTTGTCGCCTCTTCGCTCATCACCGTGGCATACACATCCCTGACGCCCGCCAATACATACAGCATGGCTGCGGCTTTTCCCACCACCTTATCGGCCGCCGAATACCCTTGCAGTCCGGTGGCTTCGCTTATGAACCGGACCAAAGGCGCAATGCCTTCGGTCCGGCTTGTGAGGATGGTCTCCTGCTTGCACAGCACGCAGGTGTATCCTCCCGTGGTAAAGAGAGATTTGGCGCGTACAATATCGGTCATTTTCCCTAATTCCATTTTTTTTATCCCGAATGCTTTATACCCCTGATCCCATCCGGTAGGCTTCGTTCAGCGAAGGCTTTCCCTTCACCTCTCCCTTTTGCCAGACGCCGGTACCGTATATGATCCCTTTCTCATTGGCACCTTCGAGGCAGGAAGTGAAGCCGCGGAGCGACTCTACGGTCCTCTCCATTGCTTTTTTATTGTCATCTGCCGCCGTCAGGATAAAGTAAAAATCCTTGCCGGAGATTTCGGTATAACGCGCACACGTGCGATCGATGAAGGTCTTCATCTGTCCGTTCATGGTGTAGAAATAAACCGGCGTGGCCATCACGATGACATCAGCTTCGATCATACTGGCCAACAGGCCGGCCATGTCGTCTTTCTGCGAGCATTCCCTGCGGCTGAAACAGCTGCCGCATCCTGTACAGTAATTGATCTTTTGGTCCCTGATATAAATCTTCTCGGTTTGATGTCCTGCCGATTGTGCCCCTTCAATAAAACGGTCGCACAGCATGTCGGAGTTGCCTCCCTTGCGCGGGCTTCCCGCTATTACCAATACTTTTTTTGTCATTAGAATTTGTCAGAATTTATATTTGATTATTCCTGTTTTAATGCATCATACTCTTCGTCACTGACCGGTTCCAGCCAATCCGACTTTCCTTTCCCCGGATCCGGCATGATGGAAATATGGCTGAACTCACTGTCACTGGCGGCTCCATGCCAATGGACGATATCCGGCCGTATCAGGACGATATCGCCCTGACGGAGTTCGCGGGCCGCTTCTCCTTGTTCCCGGTAATATCCCCTTCCTGCCGTGACCAGCAAAATCTGCCCTTCCTCATGTGAATGCCAGCGTGTGCGGGCTCCAGGTTTAAAGGTCACATTGCTGGTCGGACAGTTAAACGTCAGGTCGTCGGGGACAAGGCTTTGCACATATACTTCCCCGCCGGTGAAATAATCGAATGATGATACCTGGCCTCTGGCGAAAACATCTTTTATGGGCTCCCCATCGGTAAACGTCATTCCGAAAACGCTGTTCATCGTTTTCCTTGCCCGGTAGGCTTCTCCGGCTCCAACCCGTACTTCAAGGACGGCTGCAATTTCCCCGATCTGCTCTTCGGTCAAACCGGCATTTCTGCCGATGCGCAGATGGGCTGAAAGTTGTCCCTCCACACCTTCGAGGCCTGACAGAGCCGCGATGGTTGCAATCTCCCGGTTCATCTCATCCAGGTTATCCCTGCCGAAAATATCCCCAAACAGGTGCGCCTTTAGGAAATCCCCGATGGCGGGTGCAAAATCTACCGCACCTCCCTTTACCGGACCTCCCGCAAGACGGGTTTGGATCTCCGTCCCCAGTTCCAGGCTGCTTTTATTTGCAGGAAGTGGATTGGCCTCTTTTCCCGTTTCATCTTTTATCCCGTTTTGTTCCCTTTCTGCCAAAACCGACATGAAGGCGGTGATTGCGTTCAGGCTGCGGGGAAAACCGGTATAAGCATAAAGCTGTACCAGCACTTCCTTGATTTCGTTTACGGCAAGTCCGGCATCCAGTCCCTCATGCAGGGCCGTATTCAGACCGGTCAAATCTCCTTTGGCTGTAAACGCCGAAACAGGAATGATGCTTTGTTGCTTCTTATTTAATTTTATCATATGTTGTTCATTTTATGAGGTAAATACGATTGATAATATCAACATCTTTGGCTCGTGATGTTTAAATATATCTTTTGAAAAATATTGATTACTATTTGTTTATAAACAGCAGGATGAAACGTGCATGCAAGAATTTATTGCTGTTTGTGTTTTCAAACATACATGTTTTATCAATATGCGGATTATCCCTCAAGCCGAAAACCAATTCCGGGCGCGGTTTATTCAAAGGGATTATAGCCCGGTTTCTTATACAGCGACTTTGGTTGATCCAGTATATCCGGCTTATAGACTTTCGCGGCCCACTCTGCCGGATCGAAGTCTTCGATTGCGACCGAAACCGACTTATCGTTGCTCCCCAGGACCCTGATCACGGTCCTGGCAATTTCATCTGCCAGCTGCGCCTTCTGGTCTTCGGATCTTCCCTTATAAAGTTTTACAATAATGTGTGGCATAGCATAAAGTATTATCGTTGATCGTTTTTGTCGAATTGAACTTACCGTATTCCTGTTTCGTTTTGCGAAACCATTGTTTCCGGTGCAGTGATTATTTATAGGAGGAACGGTAGATTGCAACACAATCCGCGATCGAAAGTTCACTCCGGTCGCAGAGGAATAATCCACCCATGGTCTCCTTTGCGTTGATGGCGAGGGCTTCAAATTCATCAGGCATGATGCCGTAATCCGACATCTTCAGGTCTGCCACGCCACAGTCTTGCTGTAACTTGTCCAGCATGGCGATAAAGTCCATGGGTTCACTGGCATTTTCCATACCCATTGCTTTGGCCATCCGGATGAACCGGTCGTCACACACATGCGCTTTGATGAAATGGGTAAAGTAAGCCTTGCTGATCATGATCAAGCCGGCCCCGTGGGGCAGTCCCTGGTGAAATGCCGACATGGCGTGTTCCAGTGAATGCTGGCTGGTGCATGACCCTATGCTTTCTACAAATCCCGATAGGGTATTGCCCAATGCCACCTTCTCACGGGCTTCGATGTCCTGGCCGTTGGCCACTGCCTTTGCAAGGTGCCTGCTGACATTCTCGATGGCGGTGATGGCAAACAGGTCGCTCACCGGGTTTACGCCCCTGGAGACATAGCCTTCCACGCTGTGAAACAAGGCGTCAAATCCCTGGTATGCCGTGAATTTGGGCGGGACGCTGGTCATCAGTTCGGGGTCGACAATGGAGAGATAGGGAAAGGTGGTATCGTCGCCAAAACCGATCTTTTCCCTGGTCTTTTCATTGGTGACCACACTCCACGGGTCGGCTTCAGAGCCGGTACCTGCCGTAGTCGTGATGACCACGATGGGAAGAGGCTTGTTTGCAAGCGGTTTCCCTTTGCCGGTTCCGCCATGGATATAGTCCCAGTAATCGCCATCGTTGGTAGCCATGACCGCAATGGCTTTCGAGGCATCGATGCAGCTGCCGCCTCCCAGTGCCACCACGAAATCGCATTGGTTTTCCCTGGCCAGGGCGGCACCCGCCATAACCGTCGATTTTAAAGGGTTGGCTTCGATCCTGTCAAACAGCACTGTGGTCACGCCTGCCAGTTTCAGTTGTTCTTCCGTCCTGTCCAGATAGCCATTTGCCCTGGTGGACTTTCCGTTTGAAATTACCAGCAGGGCTTTTTTGCCCGGCAGGGTCTGTGATTTCAGGTTGCTTAACTGTCCTGCCCCAAATAAGACCCGGGTCGGGATATACATGTTAAAACTTTTCATAAGAAAATAATTTGTATTAATTTGATCGTCTGTAGCTCGCAAGTATGCTCGGTTCATCGGTGTTGGTGTTTTTCAAACATGCCCGTTTCATGAGATATTGTTGCTTTTAAATTTTTTCGGGATCCGGATACTCCTTTTGATTTTTTAACGCGACAAAATTAACGGTTGTACCCAGATCCATGATTATACAAATTACGGTAGTTTGTACCAATATCACCGATATTGTCCGTCTTCTTTATTTCCGGTTAAAAGGACTTGTACCATTATGTATGTTTTTTACACCGGGCCTTTAAAAATCATACCATCGGAAGATAAGATTCCCGGATCCTTTGCCTTATCATTGGCTTTCCGGAACATGACAGATGCCCCGCTGGCAGAGGTTGTCGGGGCATATGCTATGCATATCCGGGTACAGCTATACGATAAATACCGGATTACCATAGGATATGCACCGGGTTTACAAATAATTAATATTTACCGAAACTCTGGGCATGTAATTGAATATCAAAACTATAATTTGAAATAAGCTGTCTGTTCTTTTACCTGTAATCATTCTTTAAAGTAAAACTATCAGATATTCAGTTGATTAATAAAATATTTCCCGCAATAGACTTTGATGTTTTAGTAACCATTGCTTAATATTCACTTAATATAGCACCAATACTTTTGTTTCGAAATCTTAAAACAAAAGAAAATGAAATTGAAAAACCCACTTTTTTACCTTTTAGCCGGAT
>JAUZOX010000266.1 GCA_030706265.1 Bacteroidota bacterium
AGCGAGGAAATAGGCGTGATGCTGTTCATGATTTCATGCGTGAGGACTCTGATCAGCTTCTGCCAGGATTCAATCTCTTTTTCTTCCAGTTCGGAACTGATGTCCTGGATGGCCAAAAGCGTGTAAGCCTCGTTGTGCATCTTGAATTCTGTGGCAAACACGGACAGCTGAAAGACTTTATCATCGAGAAAAATTTTAACGAGTATTTTTTCACCACTTTTTAACTTCTCAAACGATTCCGGAAGATCCTTGTTGACATGTTTTAGCTCTTTCAGGCTTTTCAAAGAAGTCAGTCCGGTTAACTTAAACAAGGCATCGTTGGTCAGAACGACCTTTCCGGATGGGGTAAAAACAATAATTCCAATGCTGATATGCTGTACAATGGTTTGTAGATAATTATAGTTCTCCTCCTTTTCTATCCTGCTTTTTCTGAATTCGGTCATTACATTATTAAAGGCATTGTTCAGGGCCAACAAGGATGCATCCGGTTTTTTATCACTAAACGCGATTGAAAAATCGTTGTAATTGATGCTTTCCAGAAAAGAAATCAGTTTCCGGTTCGTTCTCTCAACCACCCTGATAAGACTGACGATCTGCCACCCTTCCAGAATGACCAGCAGGCCGGTTGTGAAAGGAAGTGAAAAATTGAGCAGCAAAAGCGTCAAAACCAGTCCCGTCACCAATAACAGGCTGATACGGGTTATGATTGCGATCCGGAAACGGTTAAAGACCATATTTTTCGATTCTTCGGTAAAGTGAAGCCCTGGTGAGGCCCAGTTCTTTTGCAGCCTTGCTGACATTGCCATTGTGTTTGTCAAATACTTTGCGGATGAGCATCTTTTCGGTTTCCTCAAGGTTGAAGTTGGCAGGGATCACTTCGGGACGCACCTGTTCATCAGACTGGTTAATGAAGAAATCCTGGGGTTCGAGCACGGTGTTGTCGCTTAGAATTACAGCGCGTTCGACCGCATGTTGCAGCTCACGGATATTACCCGGCCAGTGGTGTTTTTCGAGACGGCGAAGGGTGGGTATCGAGATTCGTTTGAGCTCAAGTTTATATTTATGGCAATATATTTTCAAAAAATGATCGGTAAGCAATGAGATGTCTTCAATCCTTTCCCTCAAAGGCGGAATGAAAATCTCGACGGTATTGATGCGATATAAAATGTCCTGCCTGAATTTTCCTTCACTTACCATCTGATACAGGGGCATGTTGGTGGCACATATGACTCTGACGTCGATTGGTATTTCGCGATTGGTTCCGAGTCGAATAACTTTGCGACTTTGAAGGACACTAAGTAACTTGGATTGGAGGCTATAAGAGAGATTTCCAATTTCATCAAGAAAAATAGTTCCTTTGGAAGCCGCTTCAAATCTTCCGGCCCTGTCTTCTTTGGCATCCGTGAAAGCACCTTTTTTGTATCCAAAGAGTTCGCTTTCGAACAATGACTCACTGATGGCGCCCAGGTCTACGCTGATAAATACTTCGTTATGCCGGTTGGAAGATTTGTGTATTGCTTTGGCAATCAATTCTTTTCCGGTACCGTTTTCGCCTAATATCAATACGTTGGCATCGGTGCGTGCCACCTTCTCAACCGTGGTCATCACTTTCACCATTGGAAGGGATTGTCCGATCAGGATGCCGGTGGTTGATTCCTGATCTGCAACCAGCACCTGTTTTTTCATCCGCAACTCTTCGATTTCAACCTTCGAACTTCTGATCCGCAGGTTTGCCACGATGGTTGCAAGCAGCTTCTGGTTGTCCCATGGTTTGAGGATGAAATTGGTTGCACCTTCTTTTATACCCTGAATGGCCAGTTCCAAATCGCCATATCCTGTGATAAAAATCACCACGGCAGCGGGGTCTGTTTCGATAATCTTGTTTAACCAAAAGAAACCTTCTTTACCGCTGGTGGCATCACGGGAAAAATTCATGTCCAGTAGGATGATATCATATGTGGCTCTTTTCATGAGCGATACGATGTTTTCGGGGCTCTTTTCACTGTGCACAACGGTGAAATGTTGCCTCAGGAAAAGCCGGGCTGCCAGCAGCACATCCGGATCGTCATCAACGATTAATATACTCGCGTTGTATTTACTCATTCGTCTTTATCTGCAAAACAAATTTAAAGCGAAATTCTTGCTTCATTATGGTGCCGGTTGTTTTTTTTCGATGTTATTTGAAATTTAACGCTAATTATAATCCAAGTGAGTTGGATGCGTTAAAAAGTCATAATCCGTATTACTTAAATTGTTAATTTATTTCAAAAAAACGAATTTTAGAAGTAATTTTGCAGTCCTTTTTAAAATTCCGGATGCGATAATGAAAAACAAGTATATTGATCTGATCGAGCAGACTTTTGACTTTCCGCAGGATGAGTTTAAGGTCATTGACGATGAATTATACTTTAATAATATTCCCTTAATGGATATTATTAAACAATATGGAACGCCTTTAAAGATCACCTATCTTCCAAAGATCACCTCTCAAATACAGCGGGCAAAGCGATTATTTAATGTTGCAATGGCCAAAACCGATTATGATGGTGAATACAATTATTGTTATTGTACCAAGAGTTCTCACTTTTCTTTTGTGCTGGAAGAGGTCATCCGCAACGATGTTCATCTGGAAACCTCTTCGGCATTTGACATTCCGATTATCGAGACTCTCTTTGAACAAGGCCTTTTAAAGAAGGATAAATACATTATCTGCAATGGATTTAAACGTCCCCAATATGTTGAAAACATTGCCGAATTGATCAACAATGGATTTGAGAATACGATCCCCATTTTGGACAACAAGAATGAACTTGAGTTGTACGACAAGAACATTACCCGCAAATGCAAGATTGGGATCAGGATTGCATCCGAAGAAGAACCTAAGTTCGATTTTTATACATCGCGACTTGGAATTCGATATGCCGACATTGTAAAATATTATGAAGAGAAGATCAAGAACAATCCCAAGTTCGAATTAAAGATGCTTCATTTCTTCATCAATACCGGCATTAAAGATTCGGCATATTATTGGAACGAGCTTTCGAAGTGCGTTAACGTCTATTGCGAGTTGAAACAGGTGTGCCCTGAACTGACTGCCTTGAACATCGGCGGTGGGTTCCCAATCAAAAATTCATTATCGTTTGATTATGATTATGAATATATGGCCGAAGAGATTATTGCCCAGATAAAAAGCATCTGCAGGCGCAATAATGTCAAAGATCCCGATATATTTACCGAATTCGGTTCTTTTACGGTGGGCGAGAGCGGTGCCACCCTGTTTTCCATTGTAGGACAAAAACAACAGAATGACCGTGAGATCTGGAATATGATCGACAGCTCGTTTATCACAACCTTACCCGATACCTGGGCTATCAATCAAAAATACATCATGCTCTCTGTAAACCATTGGAATAGCGAGTATGAAAGGGTGTTCCTGGGTGGCTTGACCTGTGACAGCCAGGATTACTATAATGCCGAATCACACGCTAATGCCATTTTCCTTCCCAAGGTCAAAGAAGGTGACCCCCTGTTTATCGGTTTCTTTCATACCGGAGCGTACCAGGAGTCGATCGGTGGCTTTGGCGGCATCCAGCATTGTCTGATCCCGGCGCCAAAACACGTTATTATCGACATCGACGAAGACGGAGAATACTTCACAAAACTTTTCGCAAAAGAACAAAGCCATAAATCCATGTTAAAAGTACTGGGTTATTAATAAATCTTAGTACTTTTATGCTTCACTTAAAAGGAGGCATATATGAATTTTGGTAATTTACCTGCTGAGAAATGCTCAAGCGAGAGCGCTAAAGTTGTTATAATTCCTGTTCTTTATGGTGACCCTGCCGTTGAAGAAGGCAGAACATCACGTGGGCCTGATGCCATTTTAAATGCATCCGGCTCTTTGCGTTTTTATGATGTCGATACCGGTAGCGATGTGAGCGAAGTGGGCATACACACTGCCGAACCTATCATCGAAAATGATGGTGTTAAAGCTGTAGAAACAGTCCATAAAACGGTGCTACAGCATCTGAAAAAGAAAAAATTTTGTGTTACGCTGGGAGGCGATCACATCGTTAGCCTGGGTGCCATCCGTGCACATTTTAACAAGTTCACCAATCTGACGGTCGTCCATTTTGATGCCTATCCCGATATGCGTCCGGCGCATACCCGGGAACTGACAGATCATGGTTGCCTGATGACCCGTGTCAGGGAGATGGGTTCGTTCATTCAGATCGGCATTCGCAGTCTGAATCCGGAGGAGAGCAGCGAAAGCATCCAGGACAGGATATTTTATGCGGACCGCATCCATGAAAACAAAGCATGGTTGCATGAAATGTTGAATAAATTAACATCCGATGTCTATCTTTCGATAGATCTGCATGCCTTTGATCCTTCATTGATGCCTGCCGTAGACACTCCACAAGCGGGCGGACTGGTATGGTATCAGTTCATGGAAATTCTTAATCAAATTTCCGACAAGTCGTCCCTGGCAGGGTGTGATATCTGCAGCCTGTCTCCTATTCCGGGCTTTAACGCACCTGAACATGTCGCCGCGCGTTTGGTCTATGAAATCATCAAAACAAAGTTTTTCAGATAAACTATGAATTACCGAGTTTTATCAGTCTTTCTTTGAATTCGTCATAATTCGTTGAGATATCGATACTTTGTTTTGTGCCGTGAAGGAAGTGGTCGAGACG
>JAUZOX010000267.1 GCA_030706265.1 Bacteroidota bacterium
AACTTTTAAGAGATTGAAAGTCTTAAGGTGACTATAGCGGCGGGGTCCACCTCTTCCCATTCCGAACAGAGAAGTTAAGCCCGCCCGCGCCGATGGTACTGCGATTTAGTGGGAGAGTAGGTCGTCGCCCTTCTTATTCAAAGCCCGGGTCTGAAAAGACCCGGGCTTTTTTTTTGCCCGTATTTTAAGTTGAGGGCCTTTGTTGAAACCTGAGGGTGATTGCTTGAAGTTTGTTGTTGAACACTATTGTGCCGGGCGGCCTCAGGAACCACTATTGCATGGGGCAGTGGGTTGGTTTTAGCTCTTTTGGGTACCTGTGACAGATGTGCAGGTTTGAGGAGAGAACATCAGGCAGTATACATGGGATGATCTGATGATCCGAATGGGAACTTTGTTGATAGCGGCAGTTCCTATCGGGTTATAGGAAGTTGTTCGAAAAGGATTTAATCAAGGACAAATAAAAAAGGGGGTTAGCCTTAATGACTAACCCCCTTTTTTATTTGTCTATTTTTGTTAACTCAATATTACCTCCAGGTTCTGGGGTGGAATAGAGATGATGAGAGAATGACCGATGGCTTCGATTTCCACTTTAACGTGTTTCTTGCCATCTATATCCAACAATATTCCAGTCAGTCCTGTCATTGGTCCACTGGTAACTATAACACTCTTTCCGGGCGCCATTTTTAATTGTTCATCCAACGGGATGGGCTCGGTTTCTTCGAGATAAGCCCTGATGGCATTGATTTGTTGTAATGGTATTGGTACGGCCTTTCCTTCGAAGCATATATAACGGCTCACTCCGGCTGTCTGGAGTACTTTAAGGTACTCTCTTTCGGATACCTTGACAAAGACATAGCTGTTGAAAAGGGGAATCTCCACCATTTTTTTCCGGTCGCTCCATTGCCGGATAGTTTTCTTTAAAGGAAGATAAGTCTCAATACCTGACAAGGTAAGTTCGAGATTAACGGCCTTTTCAAATCTTGAACGGGTATAAATGGCATACCAATGGTATTCGTTTTTTCGTATGGGTTGCATAATGAGAATCCGTTAGCAAAGCATTTGAAGAGTTAGATAAGAATAAAAAGGCAACGGTTGCCCTCCTATAGTTTAAGCTTAAATATATTTCCGGATGAGAGGGTGGTAATCACCAATGATACCCACGGGAGTTTGTTTCCGGATGTTGTAAACGGTTTCTATGCTGGCTTTGGTTTCGTCTACACTAAATCCACCGCCGCTCAGTATGTCTTCATAAACGCGGGTGTGCAAGTCGGTAAAGCCTTCGCTGAATTCGATACTTTCTCCATTCATGGTGAGTGAACGATAGGTGCGTTTACCTTGAGCCTTTATCTCGTCGGGAATGGAATCACTGTCGATGCTCAAAAACCAACGAACCCGAGCTTTCTTTAGTTCCAGATAACCCGCTGCCTTGTCGGCGGTGTACATATGAACGATATTGGACTGTATATCCCCAAAGATCCAGGCCAGCATATCGAAGAAGTGAACGCCGATGTTGGTTGCAATGCCACCTGATTTCTGGGTATCACCCTTCCATGACATGAAATACCAACGACCGCGGCTGGTGATATAGGTCAGGTCGAAATCGAACTTATGATCGGCGGGTGCGGCATCGACGCGCTTCTTTAAAGCCACAATGGCCGGATGCAACCTGAGCTGGAGAATGTTATAGATCCGCTTTCCCGTTTCCTGTTCAATGATTTTCAAGGCATCGATGTTCCATGGGTTCAACACGAGGGGCTTTTCGCAAATGGCGTGTGCTCCGTTGCGCAAGGCCAGACGGATATGTGCATCATGAAGGTAATTGGGGGTGCAAATGGAAACATAGTCAATTTTTTTATCCGGCCCCAGTCTGCGTTGTTTATCGAGGTGCCTGTCGAAACGTTCCGGTTCCAGAAAATAATCGGCATTAGGGAAAAAACTATCGATGATTCCAACACTATCATTGCGGTCAAGTGCGGCAACAAGATTGTTACCCGTTTCTTTGATGGCCTTCATGTGTCTTGGAGCAATGTAGCCGGCTGCACCGACCAATGCAAAATTGAATGCTTTCTTTTCGGTATTCATTATTCTTGGAATTTGAATGATATTATTCAGCGGTTATTTTGTAAAAGGATTAAGCCTTATTCCGATACATGGGACTCAAATTGAACTTCTCGGGATATTTGGCTTGTTTATCATAATAAAGTGTACGGATTTTCTCGAAATCTTTGTTGTAGTCACCCGAAGGTGTCAAAAAAAATGAAATGCCCCCCATTTTCTTCCTGTAGTCAATATAAGCAACCGCAATAGGCACTTTGGCATATTCGGCTATATAGTAGTATCCTTTTTTCCAGTTTTTTGTGTACTTCCGGGTACCTTCGGGGGTGATGATGATGATCAGATCGTCATGGGTAGAAAAAAGATGCGCTACTTCCATGATTACGTTATTGCTTTTGGAGCGATCAATCGGGATACCTCCCATCTTTCGGAGCACTTTACCCAGCGGCCAAAAGAAGGCTTCTTTCTTGATCAGGAATTTTGTGGGTAACCCTAATACGTTGAAGGCAAGCCAGCCAATCACAAAATCCCAGTTGCTGGTATGGGGAGCAACAATCATGACATATTTCCTGACTTCCTTGGGTATATTCACTTCGAGAGACCAACCAAACAGTTTTAATATAAACCCGGAGAGCGCTTTTATCATTCCAATTTTTTATTTTTACAAAGATATAGTTTTCTGCCGTTTTTAAAAAGACGGCAAACAGGGTCGCAACTACACAGATACTGATAGAGATATCAGCGACGGGCTATATAATTTTCGGTTCGCAGGCAAACCTCTTTTGACAGTTCTATTCCTTTACGGGCCATTGCGTGAAGCGATTCAGGGTTCCATGGTTTTGTGTATTTCCCGGATATGATGGCATCGATGATGCCCACATTGAAATTATCACCTGCCCCTATCGTGCTGACCGGAACAATTTCTGGAATATCATGATGTGTGCTTTTTCCACGAAAGACCACTTCAACGCCGTTTCTCCCCGATGTAAGGAAAAATAGTTGATCCTGCCTTTCAGACAGACTCAGGATTCCGGATTGACGGTTGTCGTGATAGAGGAATGCAAAGTCTTCATCGGAGCCTTTCACGATGTCGGATTTATCGATCATGTTAAAGATCTGCTCCCTGGAGTCGGGGGTATCCCGGAACTTGGAAGGACGAACGTTGGGATCATAGAGAATGATGGCTCCTGCATCCCGGGCTGTGTTCAATAATTTCCCGATGTTACTCCTGTTCCGTTTGCGGATTGAATAATGGGAACCGAACAAGAGGATATCTCCCGGTTTGAAATCAGGAAGACGGATTTCAGGTGCCGTTTCAGGCATGTCCTGATAGAAGCTGTATGATGCATTTCCTGATTTATCGAGCCATGCCAGGGCCAGTGTGGTCTTATGACCCTCGTGCCGGATGCTGAATTCGCTGGTGACCTGATTGACATCGAGAAATGCGGCTATCCGGTCACCGGCTTTGTCGTTGCCAAACTCGGTCAAAAAGTGGACATGATGCCCCAGCCTGCCCAATGAGATGCATGCATTCAGCATGGAACCACCCGGTTTGGCCGTTACTGTATCATCATCCCTGAAAATAATATCGATTAACGATTCCCCGATTGCATAAATGTTGGGTGAATCGTTTTGCCCTGAATGTAAGGATTGTGCTTTCAATGATTGAGCTATTGCAGCGTTTGTGTCGATGGATATTGGATAAAACTAATTAATACAGGAGTTCGAGATCAAACTTTTCACGGAACTTGTTTAACAATGGATTCCTGGTAGCCAGGTACTCGTATTTGTCTTTATCGGTGTAGGCTTTCCGTTCCTGTGGCGCTTCCTCTGTAAGGATGGTTTCAAGTTCAATCCGGGCATTTCCAAGTTCCTGTTTCAGATAAAGCAGGATGTCATACCTGTTTTGAAAGATCTCCGATTCTTCCAATTGGCTTGCGACCGGATATTCAATTTTACCCGCCTTTTTCAGGACAGGTTTACGAATGGTGAGTGAAATCAGGTCCGGAAAATGTTTTTGGAGGTTTTCCCAGGCTTGTTCCAAAGACTGTTGTGTAAGTGGTTCTTTTTTTGAACCGGATTCGGTAGGCGGATCATTCCGTTCGGCCTCGTCATTCGGCTCAGGGTCCTCCTTCTCTGAAGCTGACGAGGCAGAATTCTTTTCTTTTGACGCATCGGCAGAGCCGCCATTAGAAATGCCCTGGGTGATGCTTGTTGTCGTTGGCAGCACTTTAGCTTTTGCCCTGATCGAGGTTGTATGAGGCATTTTATCCGGAAGAATTGCCGGTGCAGGATTGGAAGCCGGTATCGGCTTGGCGGTTTGCTGGGCGGGCTTGTGTTCCGTAACAGATTGGTTGCGGTATAATGCCTGCGGGTCCTGAACCGTTGATTTTGCAACCTCATTGGGAGAAGTGGAACTCTGCGGTGCCGGATCCGGAGTCCTGACCGGCGATGGCGTGACGACAGGAGTTGTCGGTTGTTGTGGCTGAGGAGCAGTATGCCCGTGAGATGTCGGTAGATTCATTCGCGTCATTTGCAGCAGGGCTATCTCAATATGCAAACGCTTATTGCTGCTTGTACGGTAACTCAAATCGCACTTGTTGGCGATATCCAGCGAACGGATG
>JAUZOX010000268.1 GCA_030706265.1 Bacteroidota bacterium
AACAGCACGTTAAATAAGCTTTTGTCTGAAACACAAAACCAAAAAGAGCGTTTGCAGGTCCAGCAGGAAGAGCTGCGCCAGACCAATGAAGAATTGGAAGAACAGACAAAAGCGCTTCGCCTGTCGGAAGAAACGTTGCAGCATCAAAAAGAAGAGCTGAGTGTTATCAATGAAGAACTGGAAGAAAGAAGCAGGGCCCTGGAAAAAGAAAAAGAAAACATCAAGGTAATCAATGAAGAACTCAGGAATGTTCAGGGCGAAATAGAAAAAAAAGCCAAAGACCTTGAACTGGCCAGCAGATATAAATCAGAGTTTCTGGCTAACATGTCGCATGAACTTAGAACGCCTTTGAACAGCATTTTAGTCCTTTCTCAATTGATGGCAGAAAACACATCCGGAAACCTGAGTGAGAAACAAGTGGAATTCGCAAAAACCATTCATACATCAGGATCGGAATTGCTGTCGTTGATCAATGAGATTCTTGATTTGTCCAAAGTTGAAGCAGGAAAGATTGAGATCATGGTAGAAAGATTTTCATTGAGCGTTTTTGTTGAACAGATTAACCGCATCATTTTACCATTGTCCCGCAAAAAAAGGCTTAATTTCTCGATCAGCGTTGAAGCGTCACTTCCCGAATATATTTACAGCGATTCCCAGCGTGTACAACAGATTCTTCGAAACTTGTTGTCTAATTCCGTGAAATTTACCGAACAAGGTTTTGTCAAGCTCAGAATATACAGGCCCGGTATCGGTTTTAAAGGCAGCAAAGGCCTAAAACCGGATGAAACCATTGCTTTCGAAGTAAGCGACAGTGGCATTGGAATTCCAAATGAAAAATTCAAATCGATATTTGATGCTTTTCAGCAAGCCGAGGGAACTATAAACCGAAAATATGGCGGAACAGGTTTAGGCCTTACTATATCAAAAAGCTTTGCCGATTTGTTGGGTGGTGAGATCATGGTGGCAAGTGAAGAGGCTAAGGGCTCTCAGTTTACGCTATACCTTCCTGAAAAATTAGATATTCAGAAAGTTTCCCCGGGTAATGGAAAAACGAACCCGGTAAAAGATTTGTTGGTTGGCGATAATGTTTTTAATATTGGACACAACCAGGATATTGATGAATCAAAAAAACAAACCAACAGTTCCGATGCTACGATTCAGAAAAGAACCCAAGAAAATAAATCCGTATCTTCAAATGAACCCCTTACAGACGGATTCCCTCCTTTGCCTGATGGATTGGCTGACGACCGGAAATATATAAAAGCCGGAGATAAATTCATTCTCGTCATTGAGGATGACCCCGCATTCCAAAAGATACTGTATGATCTGTCAACAGAGCATGGCTTTAAATGCCTGATGGCAGTGGACGGTGAGTCGGGGCTTTATTTTGCGGATATGTTTAATCCCAGTGCTATTATTCTGGATGTCGGTTTGCCTGGAATAGATGGATTTGAAGTGATGGAACGGCTGAAAGCCAATTCGCAGACGCGGCATATCCCGGTTCATTTTATCTCTGCATTGGAAAAGAATCAGGAAGCCATGCTAATGGGTGCCATCGGGTATCTTACCAAACCGGTTAGTCTGGAAATGCTCAATGAAGCCTTTACCAAAATTGAAGAAACCATTTCAAAAGGGGTAAAGCGACTATTGGTCGTTGATGATGAAGAGATAATGCGAAAAAGCATTGTCGGACTGGTAGATGGGAAGGATGTCCAAACCATAGCTGTTGAATCAGGCGAAGAGGCTATAAAAAGGTTGAAAGCTGAAGATTTTGATTGCGTCGTTCTTGATCTTGGCCTTAAAGATGTTTCAGGGTTTGAGGTACTTGAAAAGATACGCGGTGATAAGAGACTGTCGAAGATCCCAATAATTGTATATACCGGAAAGGAACTGGACAGGACAGAAGAATTGATGTTAAAGAAGCTTTCGGATAGCATAATCATTAAAGGGGCGCGATCACCTGAACGCTTGTTGGCAGAAACCACTTTGTTTTTACATCGTGTTGAGGCCAACCTGCCAAAAGAAAAACAGGAAATTTTGAACATTACCGGAGATAAAGATGCTGTCTTTCAGGATAAGAAGATTCTTGTCGTGGATGACGATATGCGAAATGTCTTTGCCATTTCCGCTGTTTTGGAAGACAAGGGATTATCTATCATTGCCGCGAAAAATGGGAAAGAGGGAATTGATAAGTTGTTGAATAAACCTGATATTGATCTCGTGCTTATGGATATCATGATGCCGGAGATGGATGGATATGAGGCAATGCAGAAAATAAGAGAAGATCAAAGGTTTGCCAATCTGCCAATCATTGCTTTGACGGCTAAAGCCATGAAAGATGACCGGCAGAAATGCATTGATGCCGGTGCTAATGATTATTTAACAAAACCTTTCGATCCGGGCAAACTGATCTCCATGTTGAGGGTTTGGCTATACAGGTAATAATTGAGTAGTGGAAGAAAATATCGAGAACATTAATATCGAAGTCAAACTTTTTTTAGAAGCTGTTTTTCTAAAATATGGTTATGATTTTAGAAATTATTCGCTGGCTCATATCAAAAGGAGAATTCTTCATCGGCTGTCGATATCGCAAATTGAGAGCATTTCTTTGATGCAGGACAGGGTTTTGAGAGATCCGGATTTTTTTCAACAGATACTGCTTGATTTCTCTATCAACGTTACCGAGATGTTCAGGGATCCCGATTTTTATCAGGCCATCCGGAAAGAAGTAATACCGCTCTTAAAGACATATCCTTTTATTAAAATATGGCATGCCGGATGTTCGACAGGAGAAGAGGTGTTTTCAATGGCGATTTTGTTGCAAGAAGAGGGATTACTTGAAAAGACCCAGATATATGCTACTGATTTCAATCAAAAGGTGCTTAAGCAGGCAAAACAGGGCATCTTTTCAGTAGAAAATGTTAAAGAGTGGACGCAGAATTATCTGAGAGCCGGTGGGAAAGAAAGCTTTTCAGACTATTATGTGGCGAATTACAACAGTGTAATCATGAATAAAAATCTGTCTGAAAATATCCTTTTTGCGCATCATAACCTTGTCACGGATCAAGTTTTCAGTGAGGTTAATATGATTATATGCCGGAATGTGTTGATCTATTTTGAAAGGGCTCTTCAAAACAGGGTCATTGGATTATTTAAAGAAAGTCTGTTACCCGGAGGAATACTCTGTCTGGGTTCTAAGGAAAGCCTGCAATTCAATGAAAATGCTTCTTCCTTTTCTCCTCTGGTGGCCAAGGAAAAAATCTACCGCAAAAATTACATGATACCCAACCTGTTTGAAGTATAGATATCCGTTGTATTTATGGACTACAAAATAATTGTGATTGGTACTTCGGCAGGAGGTTTGGATGCTTTGAAAAAATTACTTCCAGTATTTCCACCCGCTTTTCCTGTCCCGATTGTCATTGTTCAGCACTTAAGCTCTCGTTCGAATGGATTTATGATACAATACCTTAATAGTATTTCATCGGTTCGTGTTAAAGAAGCAGAAGAGAAGGAATTACTTGCTCCGGCAACGGTCTATTTTGCCCCTCCTAATTATCACCTATTGATCGAAGACAATCAAACTCTTTCACTTTCTGTCGAAAAGAAAGTCAATTATGCCAGGCCCAGTATCGATGTGCTGTTTGAAAGTGCAGCCTATGCATTTGGAAAATCAATTATCGGAGTGATTTTAACCGGTGCAAATCATGACGGTGCAAAGGGATTGGCTCAAATTAAAAGGGCGGGCGGATACACCATTGTTCAAAGTCCAGAAACGGCATATTCAGGTTCAATGCCCAAAGCGGCTATTGCTCAAACGAATCCTGATCGGATTATTTCTATTGATGAAATTGGTATTGTTTTAAGGGATTTATTTATGAAGAAGCCTAATCGGTTCATATGATAAGGCTTATAGGTTCATTTTAAACTCAAAGCCTGTTCACATCAGAATGACGAAGGTTTTTTTAATAAAAAAGTTTGGATGAAATTAAAATTAGGCTATCTTTGCACACGCAATAAGCAGCCACAGATGCTGTTTTCGCATTGAGGATCGGTAGTTCAGCTGGTTAGAATACGTGCCTGTCACGCATGTGGTCGCGGGTTCGAGTCCCGTCCGGTCCGCCAACAAAGAGTTCTTTAAGAATGTATTTGATGAAAAATCGTATAGATTTTGGGGCATCAAATCAATGGATCGGTAGTTCAGCTGGTTAGAATACGTGCCTGTCACGCATGTGGTCGCGGGTTCGAGTCCCGTCCGGTCCGCCAGGGAGTAGAAATACTCCCTTTTTTTATGTCCGTACATTAATAAATGTACAGATTTAATATATAGATAATCTGTGGTTTAGGTTATATGTGAAGGCCGCGGCATGTTGTGGAGATTAACCCGTTTAAATTTCCATAATGAACCTGGTCGGTTATATAATAAGGCTCTGAATTATTCCTTTAGTTGCTATCTTTGCTTTTTTAGGACTGTTGGCATAAGAAATTTGTTTTCAGGCAAATGATTGGACAACTCTAATTTTCTCAACGTAAATGCATTGACAATGGCACAAACATATTTATATCTGTTTTTAGCAATAGTATCACTGAGTTATGTTTTGGGGATGATTTTAGACCGGCTCAATACCCTTCATTGGTGTAACGGGCTTCCCGTGAGGCTAAAGT
>JAUZOX010000269.1 GCA_030706265.1 Bacteroidota bacterium
AGATATGCGGTGTTGCTTCCGAAAAGACTGGTGGGCCAGTTTTTATGACCGTAAACGGCCTGTCCGTTGGCCCTCACTTCGGGTGAAATGTCACCTATCGAGGGGCTCTCGTTTTTGATGGCCTCCAGGTCCTTGGCCGAAAGGCTGACAGCCGAGGTATTACCCAGTTGTATGCCGCCCCGTTGCTGCGACCCCGGCATCACGAATACCAGGTTGGTCCCCATGCTCGAAATCTGGTCCTGAATACTCTTTTTGGAGCCCTGCCCGATTGCGAGCATGGCAATGACCGAGGCCACCCCGATGATGATACCCAACATGGTCAGGAATGTCCGGAATTTATTTCTCCTCAGGGCATGGAATGCTATTTTTAGAAGATTCGAGATATTCATTTTCTTTTTCTTTAGACGGTTTCAATATCTTCGTTAGCGGGCAGGTTCTTCAGCATCTCAATGGCATTGAGCCTGTCGGTCACGGGATTGGATTTGATGATATGGCCATCCCGGAATACGATGTTTCGGGTCATAAACCGGGCTATGTCCGCTTCATGGGTGACAAAGACGATGGTCTTGCCCTTGCTGTTGAGTTCCTGGAACAATGCCATGATCTCATAGGATGTCCTGGTATCCAGGTTTCCGGTGGCCTCGTCGGCCAGGATCACTACCGGATCGTTGACCAGCGAGCGGGCAATGGCAACCCTTTGCTGTTGTCCGCCCGACAGCTGGTTGGGCATATGGCCCAGCCTGTCTTGTAATCCGACCGCTTCGAGTGCGGCTTCGGCCCTTTCTTTTCTCTCTTTCGCACTGACTTTGTTGTTGTAGTAGAGCGGCAGTTCGACATTATCGAGTGCGGAGGTCCGGGGTAACAGATTGTAGGATTGGAAGACAAACCCCAGCTTTTGGTTGCGCAGTTTGGCCAGCTCGTTTTTGCTGAGCTTGGCCATGTCGACCCCATCCAGGATGTAATCGCCCGAGATGGGTTTCTCGAGGCATCCCAGGATATTCAGCATGGTTGACTTTCCGGAACCACTGGCGCCCATGATGGCAACAAACTCCCCTTCCGAAATGGCCAGGTTGATGCCTTTCAATGCCCGGACTGTTACTTCTCCGACGTAAAAATCCTTTTTCAGATTTTTAACCTCTATGATTGTTTTGCCCATGGTTTTTATTATTTTGTGGTTTGCCGGGATCTGGGTCGTTGCGGCATAAACGGGCTCTTCGCTGTTTCGGCTGTCGTGGTTTCGGCTTCCATTTCGGCTGCCGACTGCATTGCAAAGATCACCTGATCTCCTTCTTTGACCCCTGATTTGACTTCAATGTTGATTCCATCGGTTACTCCGGTCACAACCTTTACGGGACTGATTTCGTTACCTCTTTTTACCCAAAGGGTGACCGGCTTGTTGCCCGTTCCGTCATCAGAAGTGGATTTGGCCTTGCTGTTCAGTGAGCGTTCGATCCTGGCCTTGTCGGCCTGTGGATGCTGCTTCATGTACGAGGTCATCAGCTTAGAATCGGGAGTGAAATGCAGTGCCTTGCTGTTCACGATCGTCAGGTCTTTGGCTTCGTCCACAAAGATGTTGGCATTGGCGGTCATGCCCGGCATCAGCTTCTGCTCGGGGTTGGGAGCCTGCATGATCACCGTGTAGGTTACCACGTTTGAAGTGATCACGGGTTGCAGCCTGATCTGGGTGACCGTGGCCTTGAATTTGAGATCAGGATAGGCATCAACGGTAAATTCAACCCTCTCGCCCAATTTTACCTGGCCTATGTCGGCTTCGTCCACAGCGGCTTCAACCTGCATTTGCGTCAGGTCATTTGCGATCGAAAACAGGGTAGGGGTGTTGAAGCTGGCGGCCACGGTTTGTCCTTCATCGACAGCCCTGTTCAAAACGACTCCGTTGATGGGGGAATAGATGGTGGCATAGGCCAGGTTGATTTTGTTCCGGTCGTTGACCGAGTTGGCATTCGAAAGGTTGGCTTTCGATTGCTCGTAATTCAGAACGGCCTGGTCATAGTCGCCTTTAGCAATCAACTTCTTTTCGTAGAGTGCCTTGATCCTTTCATAGGTTGCTTTCTTATAGTTGAGGTCTGCTATGGCCGATTCCACCTGCGCCTTGCTTTGATCCAGACTGGCCAGCAGGGGAGTACGATCGATCTGGGCCAGGATCTGTCCTTTCTTGACTACCGAATTAAAATCGACGTACAGTTTTGAGATGACGCCTGAAACCTGTGTGCCGACGGCAACCGTCTTAATGGCCTGAATCGTTCCGGTGGCGGTAACGGTGTTTGAGATGTTGCCTTTCGTAACCGGTGTGGTCTGAAAAGCCACATCGCTCTTTGCGGTTTGGCATGCTCGCAGGGCAAAGGCTGCAACCGTAATGATCAGTACGGCAGACAGGATCGGGATGCTTATTTTTCGTTTCATAATAATATGATTTTAATAAATGGGTCTTATCGAACTCGCATGTGAGATTTTTATACGATGATTATTTTATTAATTGGTCGTATAGAGCTCGCATAAATGCTCGGTTCATCGTTGTTTGTGATTTCCTCTCATGCTCGGTTCATGATGAATTGTTTTTTTCTGTTCATTAAAAGTTAAATGGGATACCTAAGTAGAAATCGAGGGTTTTATAGGTGAATATTAAGTTGTATTTTGATTGCAGAAAGGCACTTTCTGCAGCGTTATAGTTGGTCTTTTGAACCAGGAAGTCGGTCGAGTTCAGAATCTCCTGAGCGTATTTCTCAGCTGCGACCGTATAGGATTCTTTTGCCGACAGGTACTGTTCCCTGCTTGCATCGTATTCATTTTGCGCGGTGACCACATTGGTACATGCGGTTTCAATCGATTTTCTCAAGACATTTTTAGTGTTCTGTTCATCCAGTTTTGCATTTTCGGTGCTGATTTTGGCCAGGTCTACTTTCGACCTGATCTCATTGTTGTGATAGATCGGGACTGAAAGGCTCAAACCGATGGAGGGACTGAAGTTGTGCGAGAGTTGAAAGGGATAGTCCGAACTCTTTATCGAACTGAGATAGTTTGTGTTGAACCCGGCGCTTAAACCAATACGCGGCTTATAGTCGGCGTTTGCAATATCCACACTCAGCGCGGCGCTCTGTGTGTTCAGTTCTGCGCTTTTAATCTGGGGTTTGAGCCCGAGTGCAATCCGGTAAACGCTGTCGGGCAGTGTGTTTTTCATCCTGTTGATCACATTGGTAAGATCGGGGTGCGCGATCTGGAAAGTGTCGGTGATGGGCAGTTCCATGAACTGCATCAGCGTGACCCGGTCTGTTGCAAGCAGCCCCTGGGCACTGGCCAGATTCTGTTGCTCGGTGGCCAGCTGCGATTTAACCAGCAGGTAATCTGATGTGGCAATCACCCCCAGGTCCAGGCGTTCCTTGGCCAGCTCCAGTTCTTTATTGGTCAGGTCGATCTGGTTTTGGGTGTTCTTGACCTGTTCCCCGGCATAGAGTATCTGCAGGAAGGCATCCATGATGTTCAGGCTGATGGTCTCTTTCATGGCCTCCGAATCGTATTGCCCTGCCTTGTAAACCAGCTCCGACTGTTTGATGCTTTGTTTGATCTTCGAACCGGCATAAAGCGTCATGCTGGAGTTTACCGAGTAGTTCGAGTTGGCCGTTCCATTAAAGGAGTAATTTCCCGAAACCACGTTTTGCTTGTCTGCCCAGCCTATGCTCTGGCTGGTCGAAGCGTCGACGATCGGAAAACGGCTGGCTTTTACCGCATCGAAATTCACCTTGTTCGATTCGGTGTTCAGCAGCGATTTCTGAACCTGGATATTCTTTTGAAGCGCATAATCAATACACTTTTGGACGGTCCAGTTGCTGTTTTGACCGTAGGCAGGGGCGATGTACGACCCCTGGATGATCAGTAAAGTAGCGGCTATTAGAATCTTTGCTTTCATATGTAGATGTAATTTGTATTATATCGGTCGTATGGAACTTGCACGGGTGATATTATTCTGTGGTTGAGTTGTTAATCATGCCCGGTTCATGCCTTCAATTTATTTTAAAACAAAATTAAATGAAGGCTAACCGCGATGCAATTCTAATAGACCAGCACCCTTTTTTTACCGACTGAAACGGAGTTTTTATGTGCCTGCTAACGGATTGAGGATTAGGAATCCGGATGGAATCTCCTATAATTTTTTTAGTCCGGGATACCGCTGCACCCCGCACGTCATTGCGGGCTTGACCCGCAATCTCCGAAATCCACAATATGTATAAAAGTCCTTAATCGCATATTTGGTCCAAGTTACGGCTATCGCCTAAACTTGAACCAAATATGCTTACGCCTAAACCTGGACGAAACATGAGGAATAGGGGTTACAGCAACCGCCTAAACTTGAACTAAATATGCTTACGCCTAAACTTGGACCAGGAATGGATATAATAGAAAAGAGGGTGGTTCAGGACCTTAAGGCTATTTCTGAAGACGGAAGATTTTACGTCCCCATACTGAAAAATAGCCGAACCCGGATCACCCTCTGATAAAGGCTTTTTGATGCAGGACTATAAGTCCCTCAGGAAGGCATTCTCCCCGATAACTGGCGCTCGACCATCCAGGCCGGATACTCTGAAGCCAGTTTTGAAATCTCGTTGAGCCTCTGCATGTCTTCGTCCGTGAGTTCTACTGC
>JAUZOX010000027.1 GCA_030706265.1 Bacteroidota bacterium
ATCAATGATCTTCACGAGAGGACTTCACTGATCATCACCACCAATAAATCTCCCAAGGAGTGGGCCGATGTACTTAAAGACACTGTCTTGACAACAGCACTTTTGGACCGGATCTTGTATCGATGCTAAATTATAAAATTAACCGGAAACAGCTACCGCATGCAGTACCGAAAAAACATCTTTGAGAATAAACTAAACACTAATATTTAACCTATTTTTGACTTCAGAAACATACATCCTTAATTGCCGAAATACATGCATATTTGATTTCTGGTAACATATATACCCTTGCAAGATAATCAACTAATCAGAAAATTCCAACTTTTCAAAGAACGTAATTCACATAATCCTCAATATAATTAAACCTTTCAGATGATTTCCTTAACTAAACGACATTGTTTTAAAATTACTCAAATATTTAATTTGAACTAATGAAGTTTTTTGAAAGTCTCATAAATTCAAATATTAACTTGGATTTCAAAATAATGCTATCTGAAAAGTTGATATTACTTTCTATGCGAGTTATCTTTTAAGGTCGCTTTGATGTAATTTGGTTTTGTGACTTTTATACGTATTATGCTAAACGAAAAAGGTGGAAATTCTTTTTCAAAACCGCTATTAAAAACTGTAAAGCCATTTTTTTTCGGGACTATTACATTGGGATTGTATAATGAGTTTTCCGCATTACAATCTTTATGACTCAACTCTGTTATTTCAGCTGGTTGCCCGGTTAATTTGATTCCTCTAAAACAAAATGATGCTTTTTGAGGTAGCGAATCTATATTTACTACTTTTATAATTACTTCATCTGTTTTTTGATCGTATCCTGAGATACTGAACCACTTTTTTGACTTGTGATCTTCGATAGTTCCAGACCGGGTATCGAGCATGAAATCAGGACGATTTTCAGCCATCATTTTGTTGACATAATAGGATGTTCGGCCAAATACTTTTGAGTTATCAAATCCGATCATATTAACAGGCCAAGCTTTATCACTAACATGAAAAAAAAGTGGTGCATAGGAACTCATAGTCACAATATCGCTATTTTTTTCAAGCCCCATCAAAAAGACTGCATCTGATAAAGCTGCTAATAAGTTTCCCTCTCCAACACCTCTACTACAAGCATATTCCCCAACATATATTTCAGGTCCTTTACGATCGGTTGTATCGTATTTGTTAAAGGCAGAGATAAAAGATTGTGGAGTGCCGTATTTATGATCATCTTTGATTTCAACTTTACCATTTGGAATAGCTCTTTGATTACAAATGATCTTAAGATTCGGGTATCTGGTTTTTATATCAGAGTAGAACTGTTTGTAATTTTCGTTGTAAAGTTGTCCACTAGCTTCATTCCCAATTTCAATATATTTCAAATGAAATGGTGCCGGATGACCATTGGCTGCACGTTTAGATCCCCACTCAGAATTAACTGGACCAAGGGCATATTCTAATGCATCTAGTGCTTCCTGAATGTACAATTTCACATCTTCGGGTTTACAGTATTCTGCTTTACGGTAGTTGTCACTAAATCCTGGATTACAAACCCATAGGGCATCAGCTTTAATGTCTTCACAAAGTTGTAGATACTCATGGAAACCCAACCCATTGGTTGTGTAATAGCCCCATAGGTTCATGGTTCCTTTGCGTTGGGAAATATCTCCAATTGAGTTTTTCCATTGGATTCGATTATCAAGATTCATTCCTCCTACAATAGCGCCACCAGGGAAACGGACAAATGACGGCTTTAGGTCAATCAACATTTGAACCATATCGGGGCGCAAGCCATTAGGACGATTTTTATATGTTTTTTGTGGAAAAAGTGATACTACATCAAGCCATATCGTATCTGCCTGATTAATAGTTAATGACAAACGCCCCAAATTATCTGATAAATTTGGAACAAGAAAACATTGATACTTATGCCAGTCACCACCTATATTAAGTATTTTTTTCTTTGCATAAATCTGATTACCGTTAGGACTTTCCAGCGAAACTGTTACATCCAACTTTTTACTATTATTTGTGCGAGCGTAAAACGAAAGGTTATAAGTTTCATCTTTTTTTAAATTCATTCCCCAATACCCTGAATTATAAACCCCGGATCGACTACCTGTTTTAGTTACAATTAATCGCATAGAAGAGGGATTTTTCTCATTCAATGGCTTTATGGTTTGTAATCGGATGTCACCAATTGCCCCACCCTTGGAAAGGAAAGTCCAGCCATATAGCTCATTACCAAATATTTTTCTTTCCTGCCAATCGTTTTTGGTACGTACAAGGTTACCAGCCATTTTTGAGCCTTCTGGGATGTTAGTCATCTCAAAATCGCGATTAAAAACCATCTCGGAATACAATCCTCCCTCACCAGAATGATTGATTTCCTCGAAAAATATACCATAAAGTCTTGGGCTTACGGAGATTCCGGGTTTTGTAGCATCGATCTCATAAACGTTTTGTCCTAATAGCTTAAAAGTGGAACTAAATAGTATTGCCAAAATAAAAATCTGTTTTTTCATAATTCATATCATTTTTTTGAGTTTTTTCCAATCTGAAGTCTCTTCCACAAAATTGGACTCAATGATAAAGACAAAGCTTAGGTCGCAGACTCGAATCCGGATTCTCGGATGAACCGAATTCAACGCATCGGTTATCATAATCGTAGACACCCTTGCGATAGTAGCTTGAAGAATACTGGTTGACATTATACCTGACGATCCTGGCAAGCACAAATGTCACTGTATTATTTGTACTATGCAAGAGTAGCGATCGCACATAATCGGTCACATCGAGATAATTTTGTTTAAAAGACGAAGAAGAAAATGAGATTTGCCCCAGAAATTTTCCATAAATTCCCAGCCCCTGTCCAGGTGTGACTCCTGAATAATTATCTTCAATTTCAACCATACTTCCTAAGCCAGTCGTTGTTTGTAAAAGCGAGTCAGATGAATAGTATTTTCCTATTCCTGGTGCATTGCTCCACTTAAGATTCTGTCCTTTCCAGTTACCTACTACACCATAAACATGAATTATCTCACGCTGGTTAGCTTCATCCCCCGTGTTGCGACCAGAGAGCTTCAGTAATACTCTAGTTGTGCTGTTTATATCCTTTAGTGAGAAGTTGAGGAATCCGATCCTGCGCAATAAGGGATCGGCATGATGCAATGACACTTTGATGGTGCCTTCTGAACTATGATCGACCTGAGAACCTATTGTCAAATATGTGTCCTGTATCGGGTCTAATACTTTAGTTGACACTGTTGCAAGTGTGCGAGGTATTCGTACAAGAAAGGCAGTATTATTCGGTATTGAAAATGAAACTTTCTTTGTATTATCTATAGACAGTATTTCGGTGATCTGTCCTATATTGTTGATGTCTACCCGTTGCATTGTCACTGGTGAGCCCACTTTTACGGCGAGTGCGCTTAGGTCAAGTGATACTTTTGCATCAACTCCACTCATGAATGATGAATAGAAATAGTATGCATTTTCAGCGTCATCAAGTACTGCAACACTGCGTCTTTTAGCATTGCTCCCCGATATTTCTGTAAGTGAGAGTAAAGGTAAACCACCACGAAAATGACGTGCATACATCTGAAAACAAGCACCCCCTCGTGTTATGCCTCCATAGTTAAAAGGTGAAATCGGTGAAACATATGAGATTTTATTGCCAAGAGTCGTCCCTTCAGGAGCCGCACCAAGTTTAAAAAGAAATAATCCGCCTTCAGTGCCAAGTCCAGCTGGACCGCCAATAGCAGTTGCCTGGAGAATTTGTGCAACCGATATTCCATAGTTTAGATCTTCATTATCCAGATTTTTAGTTTTAAAGTTTCCACCAGTGCTCGTGTTGATTTCGCTGATCATGATTGGAATATTGGGCGAAGGTGCTTTTCTTGCGTTTGCAATTCCTTGACGTAAAGCACGGATTGTATTCTCATAACCAAGACCATCATTGCTATATTTATGAAAATCGTATAAATCATAGTTCCAAATCGTTGAATCCTGTTTACCCTCTATATCTGTATGAATATCGGCCCAGGAAACACTTCCCCATCCATGAAAATTAATATTCGGATCTGGTAAGCTATAGTCCCAATATGGTCCTGGTTCTGTTGGACCATTTAAACCACTTATAAGGTGTTTGTTAAAATCACGATTGACATCAGTTATTGCCTTGTGTGTTGCATCTGTACAGATCAACCATCTCGATTTCCAGGTATCATAGGAAATTCCAGCATGAGGCTCATTTGTGAACTGATATAAAGTGATGTCGTAATGTGATGCAAAGAAATAGACATATGTGTACCAGTATTTCCAGTATTCAAATTTGTCACCCCAATCAGATATAGGTAAATTACTAAAACTAGAAGTATTTACAAGCATCGGTATAACTCCGATACTTAACATTTTCTCAATATCTGAACATACTATACCTTTACATTGACTTGTAAAATCAGACCAGTCAATAAAGACATCGTTTCTTGTTCCCTGTTTAAGTGGATTTTGACGTATTAATTGTGAAGCCGTTAAAAATTCTTGAATGGTTTTTACTCCTCCTTTCCAATTTAAACGAGAGAATGTAGGTTTGAACCAGTAGCGATGATGTGTAATCCCATACCACTGGAAATAGTCAGGGTTGGTAAAGGCAGAAGGATTGCTGCTGATTTGCCCTGATGCACCGATGATCTTAGGAATCCGATAACCGCTTGGCGCACTAAGTTTTACCAAATAATTATCAACATGAACTTGCGATATAGGGTCAGACAGCACCTGTGCTTTCATTGTGATGGTAGCACAAAAAATCATGGTAACTAATGCTACCATGTTTTTTCTTAATATTTTAGACATTAGGCAGGAGTCTTAGTTAATTATTGAAATCTTTTAACGTCACCATAAATGTTCATTCGTGGATGGATTACTACAGCACGGAATTCATATTGAATATCCTTTTTAAGATTTTTAAGTTCAATAGAAAAATCTCCTTCTTTGGTCATCTCTACAAATTGAGTTTTGTTCCAAATAGTGCTATAAAGGTTTTCAACAAAACCACCATAAGGCCGATATTCAAAACCTACTTTTACTGAACCCACATCCCCTTTTTTTACAAGTTTTCCATTTAAAATTACTTTGTTTTCTGAAATATTAGCTTTAATTGTTTCTACAACAGGAGGATCCAGAGCAGGTACTATATTTTCAAGCTTAACAGTAATCGGATTGGGCCATTTGCTGTTATTATAAATACGTTGAGCCCGAACTACAGAGATGTGAAGTCCATCATCCTTCTGAATAAATCTTGACTGAACATCTTTTTCATTCTGATATTCACTGACCAAGTCATTTTGTCCTAATACACTTATTTTTGTTTGCGGCGTTGCTTTGATTGAACCCAAAACAAACTCTTTTCGATCTCCCCTGACCCAATCAGGGATTCCTGTAATTACAGCATAAACTGTTTTACGGTCTTTTGATGCTGTAAACCAAATATTCTCTTCGTGAGAAATTATCCATGGACGAACACTATGAATAGCTTCCTGATTAATAAAATGCCATGCAGAAATCTCTGTAAGACGTCTTGATTCAGGGTCAGCAATATAGCCATCCGGATGAGGCCCAACATTGAGTAACAAGTTGCCTCCCTTTGCACGGGTCTCTACCAATATCTCAATCAATCTGGTGCCCGACTTCAAATCATCATTGGTAGGCTTATATTGCCATTGTGTTCCCATCGTAAGATTAGACTCCCATAGTTCATCATTAGCAACACCTGGAATAGTTTGCTCAGGTGAATTAACTGCTCCACGCGTTATTACTACATCTGGTTGTAGTTTCCATGCTTCTTCCTTACAAGGATCTTTATGATCTCCATCAATAAATAACATATCAATCTTACCATAATTTGTAAATAATTCGTGTACTTGTCGGCGAACCAGATCATTATATGCTGCTTCTGCTTTTACATCTAGTTTAACTCCACCGCGTTTTAGTGTAATATTATTATCATATAGAAATTTAAAGTCTTCAGGTGAATAGTAAATACCGACAGCCAGACCAGCTTTTCTGGCTCCTTCTACATACTCTTTTAAAAGATCTTTTCCATAAGGAGTTTTTGTTATTTTAAAGTCAGTGGTTTTTGTATCCCACATACAGAAACCGGAATGATGTTTAACTGTCAAACAGATGTATTTTGCTCCTGCAAGTTTTGCTTGCACAGCCATTCGATAAGCATCATATTTATATGGATCAAAAGTTTTGGGTAATTCATTAAAATAACGGTTCATATAATCATCAGATGCGCCAACCAAAGAATGGCTGATTACGATACCCAGCTGACTATCGAGACTCCAATGTAAAAACATTCCGAAACCCATGTCACGCAACCATTCCTGTCTATCAGGTTTATTCTTATTCCCTGCAAAACTGTTGTCATTCTCTTCTTTCTGTGCAGAAGCAATCAGAATACTGCAAAGGAAAGCTATTAAGATAAAATAAAATTTCCAAGCTCTTTTGTTTATAATTGTTGTTTTCATGATTTTGTTGTTTTTAAAGATTTCTTTAATATTTTAATTTTTTTGAAAGATGATAATAACGATTCGTAGTGTGTACCATAAATGATTTGTAGAAATGTTACTATCATGCGATACAACCGTTACAATTGAACTATGCTTGACATAATATCATTTCCCATAGAATATACTATTTGGTACTATTTTGCAAAGTGTTACTTCAATAAATTCCTATTTGCTTTTCTATTTCATCTGCTTTCAGTTGTGCATCAATTAAAGGTAATCCGGTTTTCATTCCCGGTCTTTTATGTCCAATTGAAGTTAACCATGCATCCTTCATTACATTCTGACGTTCTTCTATCAGCCCCAAAAGGATTTCGCCGTTATTTGTAATTGAAGAAATTGCACTTTTAGCATTATTATATTTAGCTACATTGTTCTCATCAAGAAATAGAAGTATCTGCTTAGCCATTAGCCAATGACCAATTTCGTTTGGATGCACACCGTCTTTTGAATACATAAAAGTTGAATCTAAAAGCCGTTTGTCTTCGATGAATTTTTTCATTGGCTCATGTAAATCAATAATATTCCAGCTTTTTGTATACTGACGACTTATTAACCAATCAGAATAAATATCAAGAACATTGGAATAAGCTTTTCCTTTACGTTCGTCATATATGGGTGGCGTGATGTGAACAATTAATGCACCGGATTTTGTCACTTGCTCGTGAAGCCATTGTATACCTTCTCTGAATTTTTTGAAACGACCATCAACATAAGGCATATAAATACCATCGTTCATTCCATAACATTCAAATACTATATCGGGTTTTGTTTGTTTTAGAATCCGTTCTAGGCGTTCATGCAGGTCTGGACGAGGGAATTTACCTCCAGCATGGTTGGGCTCTGAAAGTCCCGATACGGTTTCACTTGGCAGACCAACATGAATAAACTCAAAACTCCTATCGGGGAAACGTATTTTTAAGTATGCTTCAATATACGAGATATAATGCCCCGCGTAAGTGATGCTATTTCCTAAAAATACATTTTTTTAACATTTAAAGGTATTTTATAACCTGTATTGGCATGTCCATTAAATTGAATACCCCATAGAATAATTAAAAATGAGATTATTTATTTTCATTATTATTTGTGTACGAAAAACATGGGAGTATTTACAATTTTCTGTGAAAAAAAATCCATAAACTCTGGCTGAAGAATAAATAACTCTCCAGCCAGAATTATACAAAAGCTACTAATATCCTTGATTTTGGGGGAATCCACCCATTGCATCTATGGCTGTTTGTGGTATTGGCCAACGGACATGATACGACTGAACATTGGTACGGCAGAGATAAAAATTAGTACTGGGTGAAGGTACACCTTGGAAAGTTGTGACACCACCATACATTTTTATTCTATCTATAAGAACACCAAGTCGTTTTAATAAAAACCATCGTTGACCTTCAAACCCCAGTTCGCGGGCATATTCATCTAACAGTACACTTTGGTTCATGGAGGTTATTAACTGGTTAGGACAAGTGCTTAAAATTCTACTTTGTCTGATCATATTAATATAAGAGAGTGCTTTTACATTATCCCCAAGATTCATGTAAGCTTCTGCGGCAATAAGCAATACCTGTGGATAGCGGAATATGTAAACATTGTTATAACTGGCTGTTGCACTCGGAACTTTTACCCAATCCCAATATTTTTTACAACCTGGCATGGCATATTCGTAGAAATTCAATCCTACCAACAAGCTATTTTGATTAGGTTTAAGTGTGTCACCATAATGATAAGTCAGCTTACTGAAATCGAAAGCAGGGTTGTTGTACGTATAATAGTTTTTCCAATAAGCATTGTATCGTTTATCATATTTTTGATCATACAAACTCATAAAATATGGATTTGGATGTATACGTGCCCACCCGTAGCCGCCAAGATCGCTAGCAAACGTACATCCAGGCATACGACCTGTAATACCACTAAAGTTTAACGGCATCGAATGAGAAGATCCACCTCCTGATGCAAACTGATCAAATTGCATCACATACATTGATTCTTTAGTATTATCTCGCCCATCTTGTGTGAAAATAGTAGTTGGATCTACAAGTGAAAAAGGTCCATTGGCTATAATTGTTGTTGATTGAGTTGCGGCTGTCTGGTAATCTTTTTGCCAAAGAGCAACATCAGCCCTTAAGAGCCTTGCAACACCTTGATTGAATTTTCCAGGTACAACTGTCCAATCACTTCCATAATATTGAATAGCAGTATTTAAGTCAGAAACAATCAACGAGTATACATCAGACTGTTTGGCAACACTAAAACTACGACCATCAACATTATGTGAAGTAGTCGGGATAGTATCCAACCAGATATTATCATACTTTCGTACAAGCCAAAAATAGGCATAAGCACGGTACACATAAGCCTCACGAAGAATTGTCTTTTTTTCAGTGTCAGTAATTTGAGCTGTTCTACCAAATGTGATGATTTCGTTTGTACGTTCAATTATTTTGTACCACATATTCCACCAGCTCTTAACTTCTGACTCATTAGCTAAATTAACATCCGATCGATACCACGCAAAATTAGGAACAGCTGCCCTATCGAAGTCTAAATCTGTCCCAGCATCCCCCATACTAAATGCAAAATCATTAGATTGATTTGTGCTTACTTCACCTCTCTCAATAGTATAAAGGCCTGTTACTGCTGCTTGCAATCCATTAGAAGTTGTATAGAGAAAATCTGTTGTTACTTGCGAAGGATTTTCTTCTTTTAGATACTTTTGGCAACCACAAATTGCGAGTATAAAAAAGATGAAAATGAATATTTTATATTGAATTATTTTTGCTTTCATCTGATTGATATTTAGAAGTTAATGGTCATTCCTAAGGTGTAGTTTTTTGTTTCTGGGTAAGCATCTGCATTGGCTTCAGGACTATAGGATTGATATTTTGTATCCGTCCAAAGATTATCGCCAGCAACATAGACCTTTACTTTTGAAAGGCCAATTGCTTGTAACCATTTTTTAGGCAATTCATAGGCTACTGTCAAAGTTCTAAGTCTTATATAGGATGAATTCTGATAAGCCAAAGTACTACGATATGCGGAACCACTAGCGATTGTAGGCCTGAAATTGGTATTGATAGGATTATCAGGTGTCCAGTAATTAACTTTAATGCTGTTTCCGACATTAGCGCTATAACTTCCACCGTAATTAACGTCTTCGAGGAATGGATTGAGTCTTCTAGTCCCTTGGACTGTATAAAGATCAGCAGAGAATTCAATTCCTTTATAACGTATGCTGGTAGATAGCGAACCCACCCATTCCGGATCTTGTTTGATAATTATCCTGTCTGCTGGAGTTATTTTACCATCACCATCAATATCAGCTACTTTTGGATCACCTGGGCGGGCACTGGGTTGTGGTGAATGGGCAATATCATCCCCAATTTGCCAGATACCTGAAAACTTATAATCATAATAAACATTTATAGGTTGGTCAATAAACCATAAGTTTGCAACATCGTCAATATACTTTCCAGATGTAGGATCCCGTAAAACTCCCTTTACAATTTTATTTTGGTTTTTAGAAAAGTTAGCAGTTATTGACCAATTAAAGTCTTTGTTTGAAATTATAAATCCAGTGAATGTAGCCTCAATACCACTATTCTGTATTTCTCCCAGGTTTGAAGGCATTGTTGAATAACCAAGAACAGATGGTACTTGCCTGCTAACTAGTAAGTTGGTTGTGTTTGATCTATAATATTCTATAGTTCCTGTTAACCGATGATTAAACAATCCAAAATCAAACCCAGTATTCAAAGTTGTAGTGGTTTCCCATTTCAGGTTAGGGTTGGGTAATGAATTTCCCGGCGTATAACCTACTAATGCAGATCCGTTCGAAACATAAAATGCATTTGCAGCAGTAGCAAGACTTCCATATGGGCCAATGGCCTGGTTTCCTATCTGTCCGTAACTTACTCTTAATTTAGCTTCGTTAAGCCAATTCATTTTTTTCATAAATGACTCTTTATTTATGTTCCAAGCAAGAGCAGCTGATGGAAAATAACCCCATTTATTATTGGCTCCGAAGACCGAAGAACCATCATCACGAATAGCAAAATTGAGGAGGTATTTATCCTTGAGCGAATAGTTTAATCTTCCCATAAATGAAACCATTTTTCGATCGGTCAAGCTTCTTCCTACTTTTTGCTGAATTGCAGAACCCAAACTATTAACACCAAAAAAATCATTACCCAATTGAGTGGCGATACTACTGGTTGAATAAGAGTTGTTTGGTTCAATACTTTGCATTAATGTAAGATTAACTTTGTGATTTTTATTGATTGTCTTATCGTAGGTCAACAAATTTTCAACAAGATAATCTTTGGCATTAGAAAAAGTAATGTTTGCATAACCATTTGTTAAACTTGATTGGTCAATAAACGATTGGAAATTATTAGCTTCACTGTTTCGATTATCAAGACTGGCATTAATTTTATACTGTAGCCCTGGAAGGAAACCTGGTGTAACCTGTAAGTAGCCGTTAATAATAACCCGATCAGTTTTATTACTATTTTGACGTGTCTTTTGATACCAAAGAGGATTAATTGATTTTCCATCTCCTGTTGGAAAAAGAATCAAATTGCCACTTGCATCATATAATTGTGCAATGGGGTCAAAAGTTATAAAACTAAGCCATGGGTTTGTTTCTTCATCTTGTTTTTTTGTTATATAATAAACTGATAATCCTGTTTTAAAGGTTTTTGAGATTATTTGGTCGAGAGTTAGTTTACCTGTGTAACTCTTTAAATCAGAACTATAACGGACTCCATCCTGGTAATAATAACCGAATGAGGCTGAATATTGGGTGTTTTCATTGCCTCCCGATAGCGAGAAGTCATGTTTGGTAAGTGGAACATCTTTCTTGAAAGCATAGTCCAACCAATTAACATAAGCTTTATTGTTAATATATTGTTGCTCTAAAGGTGTAAACATTTGATTGTCAGGAAGAGGAGTGCCTTTCCAACTGTTAGTTGCATTACCAAGGTCATTGGTATATGCATCGCGTCTAAGTTGAATATATTCTGTAGGTGAGAATACTTCAAAGTTGGGATTTACATTTTGATAACTAACATAACCCTGATAAGAAAGATTTATTTTATTATTAGTGTTAGTACCTCTTTTAGTTGTGATAAGAATTACTCCATTTGAAGCACGAGCTCCGTAAATTGCCTGTGAAGAGGCATCTTTTAGAACTGAAATAGTTTCAATATCATTAATATTCAAATCGTTAATAGAAGTTGAGATAGGAATTCCATCCACGACGTATAATGGTGAATTACTACCCATTAACGAACGTTCACCACGTAATAAGACAGCTGAATTTCCACCTGGCCTTGCGTCACTAACTGTTACATTTAAGCCGGCCACTTGTCCTCTTAGCATCCCTTGTAAGTCGGATGTAGGTTGGGCAATTAGTTCAGAGGTCTTTACTGTAGCAATTGAACCAGAAATATTACTTCTTTTTTGAGTACCGTAACCGATAACAACTACTTCATCGAGTTTTTGAATAATTGCTAGAAGCTTTATTGAAATCTGTCGTGTGTTATTAATTGTAATCTCCTGTTTTTCATAACCTACAAATGAAACAACGAGAATAGCATTGGGTTCTATATTTGTAAAGCTAAATTTCCCTTGTTTATCAGTAACTGTACCTTTCGTAGTTCCTTTAATTAACACACTCACTCCCGGAAGAGATTCTCCGGTTTGTGCATCAGTCACTGAGCCTATTAGCTTTTGCTGTTGCAAAAGCATACCATTTTCAATTCCTGAATTTTTTTTAATCACTTTGGTTGAAAGTAGAATAATCCTGTCAATTACTCTGAAATTGATATTCGTCCCTTTTAATACATTCGTGAGAACATTGTCAATCTTTTCATCTTTCGCATTTATGGATACCTTATTCAATATTAATTGATCTAAGTTGGCATCATAAGCAAACTCAAATTTGGTTTGCTCTTTAATTGCTTTGATTACTTTGTTCAAAGAAACATTGTTCAGATCTAAGTTGACTCTTACATTCTGAGCATAAGAATCGCTTGCTTTTGCAGTGTATATTGAACAAAGAAGAATTAAAATGTAAATTTTTGTCATAATCAATGCTTTTCGAAGAAATTGGTTGTCAAAAGCAGTAGCTTTTGTAAATGATTTTTTCATACATTTGATTGGTTTAATTAATAATACTTCATTGGTTTTTTAATTGAATCGCTTTTGATCGGGGAGATGCTGGTAACATTTCTCCGATTTTTTATCTTCATGGGCTCATAACACAAGTATTGGGTTGATAATGGATTGCTATTTTAAATTAATATAGATCGTGTTATCGAATTTTTTATAAGTGATGGGTGTGACAAATTTGAGCATCTCCATCACCTGATCAATCGATTGATTATTACGGAAAACAAAATTGTACTTTTTGTCAAATTTGAATCCTCTATTAATGATAATATTCACCTGATAAAATTCCTGTAATTTATTGGTTATTTCTTTTAGGGTGGCCGTTTCCAATAATATCAGTCCTAAACGCCATGAAGTGTATAAGCTGCTATTTACACGATCAATCTCTATATTTTTTGTTTGATTATTATAGGTTGCCATTTGATCAGGATGTAAAATAGCTAGATTTTTCCCATATATACTTTGGATTGCAACACATCCTGAAACCAATGTTGTTTTAATACTCCTGTCATAGGTATCCGTATTAATATTAAAAGTAGTTCCATATACTCTAACTTTCAGTTCATCGGCTTGAACTATAAATGGATGGAGTGTGTCTGATTTTACTTCAAAATAAGCCTCCCCTTTGAGTTTAACATTACGCTCCTTTTTAATAAAATGTGCTGGATATTGAAAAGTGCTGCCACTATTAATCCATACTTTAGTGCCATCTGATAATAAAACAACTTTTACTGGACTGTTTTTTGAAACATTTACTGTATATAGTTCAGTTAAATTTCCACTAATGTTAAATTTTGTCAACCAAAATATGAATGGAATTCCAATAAAGAGTATAACTAAAGCAGCATATTTTGAATACCTTAATATATATTTTCGTCTTTGTTCTTTTTGGGTGTTGTCAATTTGTTGATTGAATTTAATTAATGCGTTTTCAACCTGAAGTGGTTGTGAATAGTGGTTGATCTTTTTTAAATTATATATTTTCTTTATGGTTAGAAAATGTATCTTATTCTCATCAGATAATAAAATCCATTCTAATAGGCTTTCTAACTCTTCTGAAGTACAACTGTTTTCTATGTACTTTATGATAATTTCCTCATTGAAACTTAGCATATTTATTTTTAATATGCTACTAAGACAAATTATCATATAAAAACACCTAAATGAATTTTAATAATTATTAACAAATTTGATGAGAATTCCAGAAAGTGTTTTAGAACAAGCATTTACAAAGGAAAAATAATCGAAAAAAGATGTGCATGCTTGGACAGTTTCTTACGTAGGACCTTTAAAGCATTGTAAACATGGTTTTCGACAGTACTAATAGAGATATCCATGACTTCACTTATTTCTTTGTTTTTTAAATCAAATAAATAACTGAGTTTGAATACTTCTCTGCATTTTTCCGGCAATGAGTCTATAGCAGCATTAATATCTGCCTCAAGTTCTTTCATATATAATTTTCTGATTGATTCATTAGTTTCTGGATCAAATAATTGTTTTTCAAGTTGTTGCAAATGAATTCCTATGAGTTTATGATGTGAATCTCTGGTTTTAATCTGCTTTAGTTGGTTCAAGCATCGCAAGTAAACTGCCTTAAATAGATACGCTTCTAATGAAAATCGAATATCAATATAATCAGATTTTTCCCAAAGGTAAAGGAACAGATCTTGTACAACATCTTCTGCGACTCCATCATCAAGAAAAAGGCAAGCATAAGCAGTAAGTCGTGGATAAAATTGTTTAAAAAGGGCGTCAAAAGCTTCCCGATCCCCTTTATCTGGCAATGATGAAAATACTGTATTATCCAATGTCGTTTAGTTAAGAAAATTTCATAATCGTTTGTAATTCATCGAGTAAATTCGTTTGTGGATTTTATGTCGAGGGACACTGCACCCTGGACGGATAATCTCTCTTGTTTTCTGTACAATTTGGTCAAAGGCTTCGAG
>JAUZOX010000270.1 GCA_030706265.1 Bacteroidota bacterium
AAAGTTCATGGGTTTCCAAATACTGTCTCTTTTGCTGGATTGGGCCATGGCAAGCGTGGGGATCAAAAGAAGTAAAACGACTAATTTTTTCATGAGTGTGATGGCTAAAATTTATTAGGTCAGAGTTGATGTTTTTAAGTTGACAACAATTTCTTCAGACTGAATCAAGCTGAGGGTGGCTTTCTGAAGCAGCAAAATATAAAGTTCTGAATGGTATCAAATGGGGTCTTGTGATCCACTTTGATGCATTTAATTTTTTGAAAGTATCTGTTAAGACGTTCCGTCATCGACTTTTCAGAATATTGTTTAATTTCCAGACCGCTGCATTTTTTGGGGCCTTGTTCTGAAAAAGTCCCGATTACTAAAATCCCATCCGGATTGATGCTCCTTTGAACGGTGTCCAGATAGTTTTCAATCTCCTTTTCTTCGGTCAGAAAATGAAATGCAGCACGGTCGTGCCAAAAGTCGTATTTCTCATCAGGCCTAAAAGAAGCGGCATCGGCTATTATCCACTTCACATTATCGGCTCTTTCACCAAGTCTTTTCTTTGCCCTGTCAATTGCCGTTTCAGAAATATCGAGTACCGTGATATCCTGATAACCCATGTCAAGCAAATTATCTACCAAAAAGCTGTCGCCCCCTCCGATATCGATAATCTTAGCAGTTAACGGTACCTTGAATTGCTTGATAAAGTTTAACGAGGTTTCCGGCATCGGTTGAAACCAACTTACTTCACTCTGCTGCTTGTTATGGTAGATGTTCTCCCAATGCTTTTTTTTGTCAAATTTTTCCATCCTGTATTTTACGTTTGGGTCAAGCAATTTTTTTAATAAGCATAACCGTATGCAATATGCCAATTTACGTGGATGCCAATATTATTCAAAATTATACTTTTTTGGGGTGTTTGTATGATCAAAAATATGTTTCTTAATTTATACGAAAATAATTTGATTAAAATGGTCGTATGGAACTCGCATGTATGCCCGGTTCATTGGTGACAGTGTTGTCTAACCTGTAGATTCATTTAAAATATGTGTATAAAGGATCCAAATAAGCATTATTCGTAGTATCTTTAACCCAGCCAATTGTATAATAAATGTTTATCCGTTCTTTCCCTGTTTTAAAATGATCATTTAAAAGCAATAAATATTCAAATAACTTTATTATTATGGAAAAAAACAAATCGCCGTTTGTCAGCATCTATGGGTATATTGTTTGTATTGTATCCGTAATCACGTTTCTTATTTGTGTAACTAATATGGTCAATGCAATCATCGACAAAACAGATCCGTTGCAATCAGGATACTATGGTGGTAATACGGCCTCTCTGAGAACTTTTGAGATGTATAAACTTGATCTGATGAAATCAATTCAGAACAAGGGAAGCGATCAAAAAAATATCTTACCCGACGATCAGGAATTGCGCAAGATCTATGAGGCTGCAAAACAGGAGAAAATTGACCAGGTCACCTTTAATTCAAATAAGACCATCATCATCACCGTATTGCTGATATTGATCTGCATGGTTCTTTTTATTACACATTGGAGATTGGCTAGAAAAAGTACTATTCAGGTGAATCCTTAAGAAAGGTTTTAACGGAATCACTTATCCCGGCAGATTATACTTTCAGTTTTATCGGTATCCACACCTCTTCTTCGGAGGTGGGGTCGTTGTTCTTGTATTTCTCGCCCATGACTTCAAAATGTTCCCTTTTGTCTAATTCATAGGGTGATGAGGGAAACCATGAATGATAAATGAAATGAAGGGTATCTTTGAACAGGTCCACTGTCCCCCGGTGGATGAAAACTGCATATAGTCCACCTTTTAAAATATAGGGTTCGATTCCCTCCGGGATTTCATCAAATGCCGAAACCTCGACGGCAGCCCATGTCTCAAATTCCGTATCCGGAGTAAAATCCATTAAATCAAGAGAATCGTTGTAAATTTGTAAAGAAAATAAATCCTGAGAAAAAATATTTCTTATCTGTTTTCTTTTGGGCATAAAACTATGCCACAGATCAAAGGTCTTGTTATCGGATAGGGTCATCGTAATCCGGTTACCAACCAATTTTTTTTCATCCAAAAATTCTATGCGTGGTTCGGTCATCATCTTAATCGGTTTTTCTCTGAGATTTTAGTTGCTCATTTTCAATGTCATCTGTTCATTGAATCAGACCATTTGTCCGAAAGCAAATATATTAACTCATTTTCTAAAATCAACAATCCATCTTTATTAATGAAAGCATCACAACACATCAGGTGTTCAACGAAATACCAGCTTTATCCATTTAGCGTTAAACTTTTTTGCAAGGCCTTTGTTGAGTTTGAAAAGTTTATTTGTCTTAACGATAAAGCAGCCGGGAACTATGAAAAATGCATTTTTCCAATTAAATGTTGTGATCGCAATGTTTTGTTCAACCCTGATACCTTCTGTCTTTACAGGCTGTTCAAGTAAGGGTGTTGACTATTCAAAAGAGATGCAGGCCAAAATCGATTCCATGCAAATCCTTTTGAAAAATATGGCGGAAGGGAATGCCACGGCAAACAAAAACCTGGTCACGTTTGATACACTCGACTTTACCGTATTCAGTAACCAGCAATGGATAAGATTGCACGAAAGCCATAGCAAAGACATCAAGGTCAACTGGCCCGACGGACATTTCACAAAAGGAATCGAGCGTCACATCGCAGATTTGAAAGCCTTGTTTGTGTATGCACCCGATACCCGAATCAAACAACACCCCATCCGTTTTGGCAATAGTAACGGCGAATGGACTGCCGTTACCGGCATAATGGAAGGAACGTTCACAAAGCCCATGCCGATAGGTGGCGGAAAGTTTATTCAACCTACAGGCAAATCATTCAAACTACCCATGTGCACCATCGGGCATTGGAAAAACGGAGTCATGATCGAGGAGTCATTGTTCTGGGATAACCAAACCTACATGAAGCAACTTGGGATAGGGAAATAGTAAAACTGAAGATCAGCTTAAGAGCATCGCCTCTTTATTCCCTCATTAAAATCGGGACCGGCAGTATCCCCGATTTCGCAATATTTATTTATGCAGATACGGGAGGATGGCCTTTTTCCAGATGGAATATCCCTTGGCGTTCATATGCAGGCTGTCCGACGTGAATATTTCCCCGTTGATCACCCGGTCCCTTTTAATCATCAGCGGATAAACATCTACAAAGGCCGTTTTTGAAGTTGTCTTAAGGTACTTCCGGATCAGTTCATTGGATTGCTCGACTTTAAGCTGAATCTTCTTGCGGATGGGGCTGGGTTTGATGGAAACATAGGTCACGTTAATATTCCCCGATTTAGTCCTGATGGTTTTAAGAAGTTGTTGAAAACGGTTCAATACAACCTGAGGTGTCACAGTATCGGAAGAGGCTAAGTCATTTTCGCCGCAATAGATGACAACCTGTTTTGGTTTATAAGTTGTAATATTGTTCTTAACCCAATCATTTACCTCCGGTAGGGTTGACCCTCCAAAGGCACGGTTAATGATGGTGAATCCAGGAAAATAGGCCTGAACATCCGCCCACTTGGTAAAAGAGGAGCTCCCGATAAATAATATTGCATTCTTAGGCGGCGTGGAAATGCTGTCCTGCTTTTTGAATTTCAGAAAATCTTTGTAGTAACGGGATTGTTGTGCATTTAAACTTCCGCTTAAAAAGAGCAGTATAGCTAATCCGAAAATCTTAAAGTTTAAGTGTTTCATGATTTTGATTTTTTATGTTTACCGGTTTAAAGGATATTTATTGTTTCAATGCCTTTAGCCGGCATCAAAAATAAGCAATTCTCGGAAGGTTAAAAAAACTATTGGGTCTGTCAATCGACTTTGATTTTCAGTTAATAAAATGTATTAATTTTACCATTTAAAGATGAACTTCGGATAACCCATTATTCATTTTCTCCTGATGGACCAGCTATACTGCATTGAGGCTTTTCGTTCTGATGGAAGGATTTAGAGAAACCACTCTGAAAATGGGGATATGATTTAAGGATAAGGCGGGAAATAAGATCCTATTAGGAATATTTGAAAAAAAATTGATCCATAGTTGAAAGATCCTTAGTGGATACTCTAAGGGTATCCATAAAGTATCCATAAAGTATCCTTTAAGTATCCATAAAGTATCCTTTAAACCTGAATTTTACCTCTCTTTTATCTCAATTTTATATCAAAAAGAGGTGCTCAGAATGTTCCGGAACCTTATTGTTGAGTCCAATTCGATAACGGAGATTTAAGCTAATTAAACCCGGGATATTTGTTCCTGGTCAAAAATCATTTCAAAAGTCGTTTTCCGGGCTAACCGGTTGCTTCAGCGAGGACGGGTTCTCAAGCTATCCATACGACAAAAAGCAGGCCATTTTTAGGTTGAGCAAACGGCATCCAGACATTAACAGAACTTGGGATATATGGGGCATGCTATTCTATCCGAATATATCCGGCACTTCTTTTGATTCCGGCTGCCATGTTTTGACAGTGCCTATTGCTGAGCCTTCAGTGGTCGGCTTACGACCCGTTTCGGGGTTTCGACCATGATGGCAGGTGAAAGGGCTTTATAGACTTTGGCTTTAGTGGTTCTGGTTTTAGGTACACGGCAGATTCCCGATACTACCAGATTAAGGTTTTGGTTGAATA
>JAUZOX010000271.1 GCA_030706265.1 Bacteroidota bacterium
ATGTATGTTCATGCAGAAAAGATGTTTGATAACGAGAGCCTCCAAAATGGGGATATAAAAATTTTTCTCAGGCTGGGATCCGATTTCACGGGTAATTACTATGAATATGAACAGCCCCTGACCGTTACGCCATGGTATGTTTCTGGTGCCGATCCATTGAAAATATGGCCTCAGGAAAACAATGTGATATTGGATCTGCAGGCACTGGTTGATGCAAAACTCCAACGCGATGACATGCTGGCTGCAAAAGTACCGGGTGTCAGCCTGACTGCTCCCTTTACGGTTCACGTCGGTTCAAATATAATCACGGTCGTCGGAACACCCAGCATCAGCGATATTAAAGCATTGTTGATCGGGGTGAGAAATCCCAAAAAAGTATCAACCACCTCTCAGGATGACGGTCAGCCTAAGTCAGCTGAAGTATGGGTCGATGAGTTGCGGCTGACTGATTTTAATGAAAAACAGGCATGGGCCGCAACAGGACGAATCAGTGCTAATTTAGCCGATCTGGGTGACTTTACGCTTTCGGGGCTGCACTCGACACCCGGTTTCGGAAGCATTGAAAAGAAAGTCAATGAACGCCAGTTACAGGCGGTGACCCAAGTCGACTTTTCAACCAATCTCGAACTGGGCAAATTCCTGCCTCCCAAATCAGGAGTTCACATCCCCCTCCATTTTGATTATTCCGAATCAAAATTCACTCCTGAGTTCGATCCGCTCAATCCGGATGTAACCTTTAGCGATGAATTGAAACGGCTGAACAAGAGTCAACAGGACTCGTTAAAAAGCAAGTCGGAAGATTTAACGATCAGGCGAAACTTTAACCTGATCAATGTTCGCAAGGAGAGAGTCAACACGGCTTCCAGTCCTCATATTTATGATCTTGAAAACTTTGACTTCACCTATGCCTACTCCGAAATATCACACCGGAATATAGACATTGAATACGATATCCATAAAATCTACCGCGGAGGCATCGGGTATAATTTTTCGGGTAATCCCAAAAACTATAAGCCTTTTGCGAACCTGAAACCATTTTCAACCTTTAAACCTTTTGAACCGATCAAAGAAATCAATTTCTATCTGTTCCCCCGTTCCATTTCATTCCGTTCCGATATGAACCGGGAATATGATGTCAGTCTTGCCCGAAATAAAAGTGACGCAACTGTCCAAATTGATCCGGTTTATTTTAAGAAGTGGGATTGGACCCGTACCTATAGCATGTATTGGGATCTGTCCCAATCATTGAAAGTAGATATCCAGGCCAATGCAGATGCCTATATCAATGAGCCGCTCGGAGCCATCGATCGTAGTTCAAGCGATTATCAGCGTAAAAGGGACAGTATCAGGGATGAGATTCTGCGTTTCGGGACCCTCACCAGTTACATCCAAACGGCAACCGCCAACTACTCCCTGCCCTTTAACAAACTGGGCATCTTAAATTGGATCAGCAGTACGGCCCGGTACACCGGTCAGTTCAGGTGGACGGCATCCCCCAAGTCCTTACAACCCCGTCTGGGCAACACAATCGATAATTCAGCACAGGGACAGTTGAACGGCACTTTCAAATTCTCCAATCTTTACGATAAGATCGGATTCCTGAAACGAATACTGGCCATTGAACCCGGATTCGGGGCAGGCAATAATCCAATAAAAAACGAAAGGACCATTCCAACAAGTAAAAGAGGAAATCCTCCGTCGACCTTGAAAACAGTTAAAAACGAAATCAACTGGGAAGGGCTTAGCCTTCCGGCCAAAACAGGGATCGTCCTGGCCAAACTGCTCTTTTCGTTTAAAGAGTTAACCTTTTCTTATTCTCAAAACAACGCAACGATGTTGCCCGGTTTTACCCCCACGCCTGATTTTCTGGGAAACCGTTGGAGCGACAGGGCGCCCGGTATCGGTTTTATATTCGGTGATCAGAGGGACATTCGAACCGATGCCGTTTCCTATAACTGGCTGACCAAAGACACCCTGCTCAACAGTCCATACCAAACCCGCTTTACCAAAACACTGACCGTCAAAGGCAGGATGGAACCCCTCCGCAATTTTATCATCGATATATCGGCAGACAGATCAGAATCCATGAATCATACCGAATTCTTTAAGGCCGGAAGTGATGGACAGTTTCATACTTCAGCTCCACAGGACAACGGAAACTTCAGTATGACCTTCTTGATGATCAAAACGGCATTCAGGAGTGAAAATAGCAATTACATCTCGTCCACCTTTGAGCAATTTAAGGCCAACAGGTTGACGGTTGCCAACAGGTTGGCCCATGCCAATCCCAACTGGCCGGGCACTTACGATCAGAGCGGTTTCCCAACAGGATACGGGGCTACCTCACAGGATGTGCTCATTCCTGCATTCATCGCGGCTTATTCCGGAAAAGACCCGGCCAAAGTCTCGACCAATGCGTTCCCGGGTCTCCCCCTGCCTAACTGGAGAATCACCTATACGGGGCTGGGCGACATGGATGGTTTAAAAGATATCTTCCAAAGCATCTCCTTATCGCACAGTTACATTTCGACTTACAGCATCGGAAACTACCTCAGCAACCTGAATTATGAGCAGTTAAATGGCTTCCCGTCACTCATCGAAGAGGGAAATTTCATCCCGCAAAAAAGGATCGACCTGGTTAGTCTTACCGAACAATTTGCGCCCTTGCTCAGCATTGAAATGACCTGGAAAAACAGCCTTACTTCCCATATCGAGTTCAGAAAGATGCGCAACCTGAGCCTGAGTTTTGTCAATAACCAACTCACCGAGATCACCCTGAACGAATATATCCTGGGAATGGGTTATAAATTAAAGAACCTGAAGTTTATAACCGTGTCCGAATCCACAGGTCGCAATGCCAAGGTGAGCAGTGATCTGAACATAAAACTTGATCTGTCGCTCAAAGATGATAAAACCATCTTACGGAGAATCGATCAGGACATCAACCAGATCTCAGCCGGAAAACAACTCATCACAGCAAACTTTTCAGCCGATTATCAATTGAGTCAAAGGGTAAATATGAGGTTTTTCTTCGATAAAACGGTCAGCAAACCTTATATAACAACTTTAAGTTCAACCACAAGCGGAGGAATTAGTATTACCTTTATTCTTGCCCAGTAGATTTAAGCAATGCGTGCACGAAAGATGATTTTGTTTACATTTGGCAAAAATTAAAGATGAATTCCAACTTATAAATTGAGAATTGTTAAATTTGAAAATTATTTCATCGACTATTAAAAATTAAGAACATTATGAAAGTACTTGACAATTTAAGGTATACGTCTGAACACGAATGGTTAAGAGTAGAAGGCGAAGAAGCCTATGTTGGTGTTACTGATTTCGCACAACACGAATTAGGTGACATCGTATTTGTTGAAGTGGAAACAGTTGGTGAAGTACTGGACAAAGGTGATACTTTTGGTACAATAGAAGCTGTTAAGACTGTTTCGGACATGTATATGCCAATTAGCGGAGAAGTCCTTGAGTTTAACGATGCACTCGTTGATAAGCCAGAACTCATTAACCAGGATCCATTTGGAGAAGGATGGGTGATTAAGATTCGTATTCTGAATAAATCCCAGGTCGACAGTCTTCTTTCTGCAGAGGCATACAAGCAATTAACCGGAGCCAATGAATAAACCCAAATGGTTTATTATGATTCGTTATTTTTGGCCAGCCTATCTGTGGGGGGTAATTGTTTTGATTCTGACAGGGATCCCCGGAAATGATTTGCCCACGATTCCTTCTTATCTGGAAGTAATTCATCCGGATAAAATTGTGCATATGGGCATGTTTGGTTTGCTGATGCTCTTGTTGTCAGCCGGTAGTTATTACAAGGCCGGCAAAGTATCTATCAGCAATAAACTGATCTTTATTTATTTTATCATTACCGCATCGCTTGGGGGAATTACCGAGCTTTTACAAAAGTGGGTATTTGTTGGCAGAAGCTGCGATATATTAGACTTCTTTGCAGATGTTGTCGGAGTCATATTGGCCCTCCTGTTTTATTTCTTTGTTTTCGAAAGCAAGAAACAAAGAGTTCGTTGAGTATTTGCGTTATAAGTTATTCTGCATTGGGATGGAAGTGTTGATATACTTTCATCCCTTTTGATTTATCCGTACATGCTTCCAATTCTGCAAGCCCGGCCTCTTTGATCTTTTTCACCGACTTGAATTCGCGCAATAACTTCTCGGCGGTAGATTCTCCAATGCCTTCGATCCCCGTGAGTTCGGTCTTTATCGTCCCCTTTTCACGGCGTTTGCGATGATGCGTGATGCCGAAGCGGTGAGCTTCATCCCGCAGTTGCTGGATGATCCTAAGGGTTTCGGAACGCTTATCCAGATACATCGGAATGGAATCTCCCGGATAATAGATCTCTTCCAGCTTCTTTGCAATGCCGATAATACTGATCTTCCCTCGCAGGTCAAGTTCTTCCAGACTTTTCAGGGCAGAACTCAGTTGCCCCTTTCCGCCGTCCACGATAATAAGCTGTGGCAAGGGTTGTGCTTCATCAAGCAGCCGTCTATACCGCCGGTAAATAATTTCCTCCATGGAAGCAAAGTCGTTGGGACCTTCCACTGTTTTGATATTGAAATGACGATAATCTTTCTTACTGGGCTTCGCATCCCGGAAGACCACCATGGC
>JAUZOX010000272.1 GCA_030706265.1 Bacteroidota bacterium
AGGGGATCCTGTCCAAGCTTATTGATCACAAGGCCGCTCAGTCCGTCAAACCCCTTTCTCATATCCGTCGGCAAACTGTAAAGGAAGAACCGGGCATTACCGGAAACACCAAAAAGCATGTCTGAGGCTAATAAATCCGGACAACTATGCCAGAGGAAAGCTCAATCTCGAGCTTTGGCGTTGGGACCCCGGCTTCCGATTCCTGACTTAGGGTCAAAGAAGCAAATCCATGGTCTGGGGCATTAGCCTGGCGGTGTTTCTGCACCCAGTATATAAATGTGGACAGTTTGATATGGTTCTCCTGGCTAAATTGCTTTTGGGTCTTTCCGCTTTGATGCCACTGCTCAATGAGCTTGTACATCGATTGGGTTTTGTGATCGTTCTGCATTGTGTTTTTTTGATCGCAAATCTAAACTATCAACTATTTGCCCGCAAGATGGGTTGGTCGGAAGGATACGACTGCAAAATGTTTGGACAGGCTGAATAAAATGATTAAAACAGATAATGTTTTCTTTCTGACAATCCGGAAACGTATTTAGTTGATTCAAATTATTCCGAATGAAAACAATACAACCCAAATCTTTGTTTGTTAAGTAAGATTCAATAAAAAAGAAAATACTAAATATTTTTGCAATTTATTTTATACAATTGTGCAAGTGTGCAATAAATTGCAGTATCTTTGTACTGCTCATCTTACCTCACTTAGGAAGAAGGAGTTTCGGAGGACGATACATCTCGATATGTACCGTCCTTTTCGTTTTTAAAGCAATTGCGCTAACCTGTTTTTCATTTTCTTTTCAATTATTTTTTCACCATAAGATCTATTCAAATAATAAGCAGAAAGCAAATAATAATCATTTCCGCTACGTTGAGGCTCCATTACAAGCACATACTTATGCTTTCTGTTGTAAACATAAGTCCGAAATGTATTTTTACCATGAATTCTTTCTTCGGTACTAAATACCTCTATTTCATCACTTATTGCTTCATCAACATGTGGTTTTATCCAGTGCAATCGCATTGACCGATCCATTTCAAAAATACGTCTTTGATATACTTTTTCATTTTCATCTTTTTCATCAATTTCCTCAGTAGTTAGGTGTCGAAATAAGATTTGCATTGAGGGTTCTTCTCCTTTAACGGGCCATATCTTTTTCCGTCTGAATGAAAAACTATGATTATCTTCTATATCACGCTTAAATATACGTTTAAGTGATAGTATACGATCAAATTCAGAAAGATGAGCTAATTCAAGTAACTCCGGGTATTTTTTTAGTACGTTTAACGGCATTTTTGCTTAATTTAACTCTTTAACTCTATAAAAAACAAGTTGAATTTCTCAGAGCTACGCGGAGTTGAGCAATCCAGTGGTCGATTAGAATATTTTTTAATCTTTTCTATAATCTTCTTTTTAGCAGTCACTTTTATCTCACCACGCAAATAATAATTGAGTGCTCCCATAATCACATCAGTTAATTGTAATAAAACACTTTCATGAGAATGAATAAACTGGAGGTTTCGAATGTTACCATATTGTACATTTAGAATTTCTTTTATCTTTTTGTTTTTGAGATGACTACAGGTGTCTTTTATATCAAGATAAACGTTGTAAGTATATTCCATATCAATTTTGTGATGCAATAATTGATAATACATACGGTAATAGAAGTCGTTATAAGTAAACCCCATCTTTTCATTATCAATCTTAGACTTGTCCACTATGACAGCTCTGAAATTAAGCTCTGAATTAAAAAAATAAGTAATTAATTCATTGTAAAACAGGTAGTTTGATTCTGATAACTTAGACCACTTTATTTCTCCTTTGAAGCGATGTTTTTCACGGAGTTGAAGAATATATTGAGAATGTAGCTTAACCTGATTCCAGGGAGAACTAACATATGCGATAATCATATATGGGAATCCATCATTTTGTAAATGAGTGCTCTCATCACAGAAAAAGCTAAATGTTTTTTGTTGCATTACTTACTTTTTAGGTATTACCAGACTATAAAGCGCTTATTTTTACAAAGTTAAGCTTTTGTAAATAACTTCCCGATACTAATTTTATTTACTTGTAATGTATTCTACTTGAGGTTCCGCGGCCATCAGCAGCTCTTCATACTTTGCATTGAGCTCTCCTTTAAATGCTTTCTGACTAAGCGATTGATATAAATTTTCCAATTCCTTCAAACTAGTTTGGTATTGGGCTTTTAGGGTTTCGGTTTTTTCTACGATATGGGCAAATTGATTTTGAAGTTCCAAAGGTGGAATTAGAATTGGAAATGATTTTATATCGTTAAAATTTAAACCCGCTTTAACTGCCGATCTGTTTTTCTTTTGAATAGCATTATTTCCAAAAGGCATATTATAAAAATAAGCAGCGTAAATGGGATTTATATTCTTATTCAGCCTTATTAGTGCTAGATGTTGATTAATGTATCCTTCTCCGAAGTTTTTAGGAACAACAGATGTTCTACCTAAATCAGCTGTTATTGAAATTATTAAATCACCTTCTATAACCCTGGTTCTTTCAGTCTCTGCTGAATTGGGTGGATTAACATAAATAATATTATCAGTTCTAATAACTCCACCACCAATATTTTGAATCCTTAGAAACTTTGCTCCTTTATCTGAATAGTATTTAGCCCAACCTCTTGAGCCGCTTGTTAAATATGAAATATTATTTCCAAGTTGATCCAATTTTGAATTATCCCCAAACATTTCCAAAAATGTGCTTTTCAAATACTCATCCAACAGACGAATACTTTCTTTGCGTTGGGTTAACAGAGTTTCCGCACGATTTAAAATGTTTGAAATGTATAATTGATCTCGAATTGGGAGAAGAATAATTTTCAAATCAGTTAAATCATTCAATCTAAGATATTGAATGACTCCCCCTTTAGTTTGAGAACGTAATTGTCTAAGTGATTTTTCAAGAAAACGATATAAAAACTTTGGACTTAATATCTCCTTGTCTTTACATTCAATAATATATGTTCTTTGATAAGCATTGAATTTACCATTATAATATTTTACATTTAAGTCACCATTTCCTGCAACAAGAACACATTCACAATCAAATGTTGCAGTATTAATTCTCAAAGGTTGTACAGCACAAGTAAAAAAGGGAAACTGTCCATTTTCATCTGCCGCATTTGCATCAAGTTTTCCAGTTCTTACGTTTATAAATTTACCAAGTTTCTCCATTAAACAATCCCTTTCAAGTCAGCCAATCCCCTTTGAATATCCTCTTCAATCAGTTCCAACTTCTCCATGATCAAATAAGGTTTTTCATACAACACCTCTTCATAAACTTCCTCCTTATACTTGCTGATACTCAAATCATACCCATTTTCAACAATCTCAGCTTTGGGAACAAAGAAGTATTTTGCCTTCCGGTCCGTTTCCTTTTTTAAATTTCTTGATTTATATTGCAACACGATATCCGGTAAATCGCTGTCGGCAATCTTATTTCGTTTGTCATCCAGCGTGTAACCCTCGGCCTGCATATCATAAAACCAAACCTTTTCAGTCAAGCCTCCTTTGGTAAAGATCAAAATGGCAGTACTCACCCCTGCATACGGCTTAAATACCCCACTTGGCATGGCAATCACGGCCTTCAGTTCTGTCTTCTCAATCAATTGTTTACGCAAAGTAACGAAAGCATTCCCACTGCCAAACAATACCCCCTGCGGCACAACAACAGCAGCCGAACCCCCCATTTTCAACATCGTGTAGATGCGTTCCACGAACAGCAACTCGGTTTTAGTTGTCGGCAGTTTCAGGCTTTCGTTGATATCGCCCTTGTCAATATTACCTGTAAATGGAGGATTTGCCATCACGATATCGTAATAACTGTCCTCGTTAAAGCTCTTGCTCAGCGTATCTTTGTAGTCTATATTGGGCTGATCAATCCCATGCATCATCAGGTTCATCAGTCCAAGCCGCACCATCGTCGTGTCAACATCGAAACCATACAACGTGCTTTCCAGAATCTCCTTGACCTCTTCGGTCAGCACCCCGCTGATCGTGGCCCGTTCGAAACCATCTTCATCAATCACCAGTCTTCCCGGATTCTCCCGACGCACCAACGTAGTCAGGATATATTGATAGAACCCAAGAATAAACCCGGCTGTTCCGCAACTGGGATCCGCCATCCGCTGTCCAAGTTGAGGATCGAGCAATTCCGTCATCAGCTTGATGATATGTCGCGGTGTCCGGAACTGTCCGTTTTTCCCTGCAGACGCAATCTCGCTCAACAACAACTCATACACATCACCCTGGATGTCCTGGAAAGCCTGACCGCCTTCAGTCGCATCCCTTTCGATTTCGGTAAAGAGCTGTTCGATGATGTTGATCGCTTCAACCAGCAATGAAGGCTTTGGCATGATAAACACCGCGTTGGCCATCGACTTGGTGAACGTTGAACCACCGTTCATCTCCTTCAGAAAAGGAAACACTTTGGTTTGCACATGCAACAACATCTCCTCGGCAGGTTTCCGTTTGAAGTTGCTCCAGCGCAATTCGCTTTTATCCACTTCGTCACTGCTTCCCGGGATCTTGTATTTCCCGCTGAACCGTGAAGTATAGGCCTCACCGGTGAAGTCCGCATCCCGTTCCCGCTTGGCTTCGAGTTCGTC
>JAUZOX010000273.1 GCA_030706265.1 Bacteroidota bacterium
AGAAAAGTGGCCCTCCAAATAAAATAGCAATTGCAATCGGGGTATGAAAAAATAATCTGAATTCACGCCGCATGATTCCCCATAGCGCTTTCATCATCATTTATCCTCCAATATTACAGTGATATTTGCATAAAGGTCCTTCACATCCCCTTGATTGACAGGAACAAGCTTTAATTCATACACCGATTCCCCCATTTCATAATTGGCATAACTCGAAGACTTTTCGGCATAGCTGGCAAGTTGTTTTACAGCCGCCAGTTTGCATGATATCAGCTTATTGTTGGCTACTACTTTAACCGTATACTCCTGCCCGATTTTAAAGTTCATCACCTGCTTTTCGGCAACGGTGATTCTAAACCAGGAGCCTTCTGTTTCGTAACCCGTGAACAGGTTATAACCCGGCAACAGCAACTCCCCTGCTTTAAGGGTGATCGTTTCTATCGACATGTTTTTGGGCGCGATGATATATTTTTCTGCATAGGCAACTTTGGTTTCGGCCAAAGCTCCTTCGGCCCTTTGATAATCCCCAAGGGCCATTTCAACCTTTTCAGGTCTCACCCCATGTTCTATATCATTTTTCATGGAGGTCACAGCGTCGAGCTGAGCGCGGGCAGCACTGTATTTTTCAAAAGTCTCATCATATTTTTGAGGTGGCACCAAAGAATCGGCCATCATTGCCTTGATACGCGAAAAGCTCTTCTGGGCAAACTTGAACTGTTCTTTTGCCGCATCCAGTTTTGCATCGATCTGTTGCCTGTCATAACGCGTTGCCCCATTCCTGGCCATCTCATATTGCGCCTTAGCCGCAATACAAGCACCCTGGGCCTGCATCATTTTTGCTTCAACTTCCGGTAAATCAATCATGGCGAGTGTATCGCCGGCTTTAACCACATCCCCTTCTTTGACATAGATATGAAGAATCCTGCCCGGCATCTTGGGAGCAATTGAAATGGTTTCCTTTTTAAATTTACCAGCAAGCTTGTCCTTGTATTGAGCCTTGGGGCCGCATCCAACCAATATGGACAGCAGTAAGGCCGTTATAATGATATAACTATGATTTCGGTTCATCTTGATTTCTTTATTTCGTTTAATTAGTTATTTACAAGTCCGATTACATCTGCATTGCATTCTCACCCTGCAAATGTTGTTTCCTTCCTCATTTATTCATTAAGATATTTGTTGATTTGCTCCAGGTTCAGGTTGCCCGTAGCTTCGAGCAGTTGCAATGTTGATAAACGTTGATTATAAACAGCTTGCTGATAATCCAGACTGGTTTTCTGAAATTCAGTCTCCGATGCAAGCAGTTCGGTTATCGTGTTCAATCCATTCTTGTATTCATTGCGACTGATATCGAGTGCCTGCTGGGCATATTTTCGTTTTTCAGCAGACACGCTGATCAGCTCGTTGCACTGATCAAGATTCAACCTCGCCTGCTCAAGATTTAAAGCCAACAGTTCTTTGGTTTTGATGCTATTATTACGGGCAATATCCTGATCTATTTTACTTTTCTGTATCTCACGATAATTCTGTAACCCGTCAAATACCGACCATTTTAAACCGACACCCACCGCCCATAAAGGATCAAGTACGGAAAGGTCCTGTTTGATCAGCTCCCGCTTTCCATATGCAGCAACTGTTGGCAGATAGCTGCCTTTGTCAGCTTTAGTCTTGTAATCCGCCGCCTTTTCCACTTCATTTAATGCCTTCAGTTCAGCACGATTGTCAACTGTAGAATCGGCAGGCACCAATAAACAGGGTAGCAATGAAGGATGAATCGATACAATGACCTCTTCAGACACCCCCGTTAGTTGCCGCAATCGTGCAGCAGCCAGTTTGCGTCCCGAATTCAGTTCAACCTGCTTTGATTTGAGTTCCTGACGTGCTACATCAATCTTCGTCATGTCATATGACGTAATTAGCCCCACCTGTTTGGCCTTTAATGCCACGGCGCTCTCTTCGTCAAGTCTTTTTGAGCTCTCTTTTAATACGATCTCGGACTGATCAATCAAAGCCAACCTGTCATAAGCAGTAATGACATCGAGTATGATCTGTGATTTCATTTGTTCGGTCAGGAATGCCAATGCCTTTTCCTTATGCATGGCAGCCTGGGAAAGCATGGGTGCCTTCAATCCTGTAAACAAAATCATCTGAGCTGTTACATCCGTTTTGAGAATATCCCGGTTCTGCAACCTAATCGGATCAAGCTTGGGTTCCAATGAATAGCCTGCAGGCAGTCCCGGAAGCGTCAAGGGTATTTTGATTGGAGGAATTACCATATTTATATCGTCGTTCAATAAAGTATACGAAGAGTTTATGGTCACATTCGGAATGTAAATTTCCTTTGCCTTGATCTGATCCAGATGACTCTTCTGAGCTTCATCTTTTTGGTTGCGGATATCGTAACTCTTCTCGATCGCCTTTTCAATCAGGCTACTGCGTGTTAATTGTTGTGCCTGAACTATGGTTAACCCCATCAGGAAAATAAACAACAACTTTAATTTCAAAAATCTAATTCTAATCATTTGTAACTCAATTTATGCATGTCAGATTTAACCATCATATCCGACTTAAAAACAAAATGTAATACACGTTTACCGTTTTACGATGCCATAAAACAGGATTTGCATGATCCGGTCAATGCGTTTTTCAATAGATATTTCATTGTGCGATGTGAGAAGGGGAACTTCGAGGCCTTTCAAGGCTGTAGCTACTGCAAGTGCAGTCAATTCAACATCTTCTATACGAAAAGTGCCTTTGTCGGCCCCCAATTGAAGGATGCTTTTCAGCAATAAGACCTCTTCATGATCATATTTCTTCCGCATCTTCTGGATAAAATCAAGGTTCGTAAGATACTCTGTAGTAAAAGCCTGATGAAAGTTTACAAGCTCATGCAGTATCTCCATCCGTGCAATCACATAAATACGGAATTTCTCGACAGGGTCGTTTTCAGCAGAAACAGCATCTATCAGCTTCTTTTTCATCGTTTCCGCTTCCTTTTCAATAACGGCCCGGTATACATCCTCCTTGCTGCTAAAGTAGTAGTACAACGAACTCTTTCCCTTGCCAACCCCCTCTGCGATTTCGTGCATGGTCGTTTTCCGAAATCCGTAACGGGCAAAAATTTCTCTTGCCTTTTCAACAATACTATTCCTATTAATACCTTTTTCCATGATTAATAATTTTCGACTGTTTTACCATTTCGGTCCAAAATTACTAATAAATATTTAAAAGAATCAAAAAATGAAAAAAAAATCCTGTGGTTAGTTAGTAAACGGAGTATATCCAGTATTCCAAAAGTTTAATCATTTTGAATTCTCGATTTTTTTTAAAAGAGATGAGAAATTTCCTTCCCTGTTGATATCAACATCTTCAAAAACGCGACTACTCAAGCGTTGAAGCGGGCTTCTCGCATACAATGTAGTTTATCTCGTTGCCTGACAGGATCATGATAAGCCAAATCCAACTGATATAAACAGAGGAAAACTCTTCCGCTAAAAGAAGGGACAGACGAAGAAAGAAGAAGCAGGGATTTGGGATCATTGAAAGATTTTCCAATGATTGAAGATTTTAAAAGAAATTCGATTCAGGAAGTTTTTTGCTGCAATTGACTGCAAGACTTTTCAGATGATAAGGGAATCAAATTATTTACGCCGGATAGAATAGGCATAGCCGATTGTCATCACCCCCGCTCCGGTATAATTCTTCCCGTTCTCCGCATTTTTCTGAATTGAAAGAAATCCATAATTACCGCCTACCTCGATAAAGATGGTATGCCGTCGGGAAAGATCATGCGATATGCCCAAAAATCCATCCACACCCAGATTGAAATGATACAAATCGGACTTAATATTTGAGTTGTCATCAAACGACTGGGGATCGGGTGATAACGGCATTGTCTTTCCGGCATCGAGATAAATGACGCTCGACCCGCTGGTCACCTGATGTGCATTTAATAAAAATCCAGCAAAAGGGCCCACTGCAACATAAAATTTGGTCGACCCGGAATAGTTTAATTCCCGGTAATAGCGCGCCAATACAGGCACCAACAAGTAATTGAACTTCGCTTCACTTTTAAAATCAGCGTAAAGATAAGGAGTCGTGACGATGGAGGCCAGTTCAGATGGTGTAGTATAGGCCTGGAACTTGTTCTTTTTACCTCCCTGTGACGAATATTCAACACCCAATGAGAAGGAAAAAATTTTGGAAACATGATATTCGCCATAAACACTGAAATCAGGCCCAAACCTTGAGGAGTATCCCGAGTTGATCGGATTTTGATTCGCCCCGGCAGAAAGATCGGGAATGCTGAATCCCCCTTTTATGCCGACGGTGACCGGCTGTGCATAAATAGTACCACTAAGCAGCAATAGGGTAATAAGTGTCCCAAAAAGTAAATGAGATTTCATGTCTGATGATGTTTTGGAAAACGTTTATACTTAATACTAAACAAGGAACAGATTAAATAGTTCTGTTTCAACACCCTCAACACACGTAAATTGAGACCTATTCGCAAGTAAAAGCTTCTTTTGCCCTTAAAAAATATGCAAACTGCCAAATCAAATGCGTATCTTTGCAAAGTTATACCGGATACTTAGGGGCTGTTTGGTTTTGACAGCGAGGGAGTGGAGGTGTAAG
>JAUZOX010000274.1 GCA_030706265.1 Bacteroidota bacterium
CCGGGCAAACCTGAAAACCATCGCCGATTCGCTCCTGACGGCTTATCCAGGCTGTAAAATCGTGATCAATTATCCGATATGGTATAGCCCCAATACCTATAACACTTCTAAATATCTCCAGGAAGGCTTGGACCGGCTTCAAAGTTACTTTCCGCAGATTGACGCACTGGTGGCCGGTTATGCGGTTACCCATAAGGGGCGTGTCTTTACGGGTGATAAAAAGGCCTTCAACTATTTCAGGAAAAACTATCTGAATCAGCTTATTCCTGAAAATGGGCAGCAGGGAACCTTTTATTTGCATCCCAACCGCAAGGGGGCTGCTGCTTTAGGCGTGTTCTGGGGTAAGGCCATCAGTAAAGTGGTAAAATAATAATCATATGTAATATATTTAACATTGAAATATTTTTAAGATACTGATTATTTATCGAATGAATTAATATTGTATAATATATAAGTAGCTTGTTTTCAGTAAAATAGCGCATAGCCTTGTATGAATTGCCATGATTTGGCCCTGGCATGATAAACCAAACGGACTCGCTTCTGTTTATGTTTATAATATGATTTTATTTTTTAACACCAATGAATAAAAGTTTTTAATATAAATTTGTTTTAAATTATTAGTTACTTAATTAAATAAAATATATTTTACTTTTTTGTTTCAATAAATATTGATTTTATATAGTTAACTTTGTTGATTTGTATTGTTATGTATAAGTTACGCAGTTGGTTACTTTTTATAGCTTTTAATTTTCTCTTCCAGTTTGTTGCTGCCCAGCAATTAAAGATGCCCGCTATCTTTTCCGACAACATGGTCTTGCAACAAAAGACAAATGTGCCGGTATGGGGGTGGAATACTCCGGGAAGGGAAGTGCAGGTAACGGGAAGCTGGAACCACAAAACCGTCAGGACCCTTGCCGATAATAGTGGTAAGTGGATGTTGAAAATCAAAACTCCTGCTGCCGGTGGACCATATACGCTTACGGTTAAGGGGGAACAGTCCGTTGTCTTTCAGAATGTGATGATAGGGGAGGTGTGGATTTGCTCGGGACAGTCAAACATGGAAATGCCCATGGCGGGTTGGACCAATCAACCGGTTCAGAACTCGGAACCGACCATCAAGGAGTCGTCAAACTATCCGGATATCCGGCTGTTCAATGTTCAGAAAAAGTTATCTGCAGTTCCGCTGTCTGATTGCAAAGGGAGCTGGAAGGTGAATTCTCCAAAATCGGTTGCCTCATTCAGTGCCACGGGATATTACTTTGGACTCGAATTGTATAAAAAACTTAAGATCCCGGTAGGATTGATCATGTCGGCCTGGGGTGGAACGCCCTCGGAGTCATGGACGCCCTACGACGAAATTTCAAAATACGAATACTTCAGACCTGACGTTGAAAAACTGCAAAACCTTGAACAGCATAAGACCGACAGCATTAATTTTCTGAAAGACCTTTCCGACTGGCAGTCAAAAGTCGATTTGACAAATATGAATTTCCCGGGAACTGCTCAGAATTGGAAAAGTAAGGATTTCGATGATTCGGGGTGGAATAAGATCAACCAACCCACAGGCTGGTGGAATGATCAGAAATGGCGTTATTATCGGGGCATTGTCTGGTTTAGAAAATCAATTGTGATACCCCAGGAATGGGAAGGCAAGGACCTCTCGGTTGAACTTGGTCCCATCGATGAAATGGACATGTGCTGGATCAACGATTATAAGCTGGGTGAACACATGGCTGTCACCGATTTTAACATTCCCAGAAAATACATCCTTCCGGCTGAAAAGGTGAAAAGCGGTGCCAATACCCTTGTCATCCGCATGATCAATATCAACGAAGCGGGCGGGTTATACGGAACGCCCTCTCAATTAAAGATTTACTCTGTTGCCGAGGGGGATTCCAAAGCCATATCACTGGCCGGCGAATGGAAATATAAAACGGACGTCTATATTGCCCGCATGCCGGCTTACCCTGTCGATAAGAGTGTTATCAAGCCCGATATGCCGGGCGTTTTATTCAACGGGATGATCAACCCGGTGATTCCTTTCGCCATCAAGGGTTCCATATGGTATCAGGGCGAAAGTAATGTTTATGATGCCAACCTTTATTCTAAAATATTTCCTTCGTTGGTGAAGAGCTGGAGGGAAAAATGGAACCAGGGTGTTTTCCCCTTCTATTATGTTCAAATTGCACCATTTGGATATGGCAAAGGCTCAAAGTCTCAATTGGTGAGGGAAGCGCAGTTGCACTCGCTCGACAAAATTCCAAACAGCGGCATGGCCGTCACGATGGATGTGGGAACCATCAAGGGAATCCATCCTCCTTACAAGGATTCGGTGGGTAGGCGGCTTGCCGTATGGGCGTTGTCCAGGACTTACAAAATGAAAGCAATTGCTTATAGCGGTCCGCTTTACAAATCGATGAAGGTTGAAGGCCCGAATATCAGGATCATGTTTGACCATGCCAATCACGGACTAACGGTAAAGGGTGAAGAACTGACCTTTTTTGAAATTGCGGGAGCCGATCAGAAGTTTGTACCGGCAAAGGCGTATATCGACAACAATACGGTGGTAGTCAGCAGTCCTGAAGTTGCGCAGCCTGTAGCAGTACGTTACGGCTGGAGCGATACTGCAACGCCCAATCTCTTTAATACCGAGGGATTTCCCGCATCTTCGTTCCGGACAGATGACTGGGACAACTAATCGTTTTGTTCCATAAAGCTTATTTCTGTAACTTTGCTTCAAAGAGCAAGCGTAGTGAATTTTGAAAGATTTATAGCAATAAAGACACTGAAACCCGAGGGGATGGCTCGTCCAATCGCCCGGGTTGCCGTGGTCAGCATAGCACTTGGGTTGTCGGTCATGATCGTTGCCGTAGCCATTGTCACCGGTTTTCAGAAGCAGATTCGGGAAAAGGTCATTGGCTTTGGCGGGCATATTCAAATCACCGAGTACAATGCCAATACATCGTATGAATATCATCCCATCGACCGTAACCCCGTTTTCCTGCCACAGCTGAAGGCCATGCCCGGCATACAGCATGTTCAGGTTTTCGGCATCAAGGCCGGCATCATCTCTACGGGCTCACAGATCCAGGGGGTTGTCATGAAGGGCATCGATCGCGACTTCGACACTGCTTTTTTTGCCAAGCGGCTTGTGGAAGGACGCATGCCCATCTTAAAAGATACGGCCACATCTCAGGATATCCTCGTCAGCCACATGTTGGCCAAAATGTTGGAGCTAAAGGTGGGCGGTCCGTTGAGGGTGTATTTCATCAACAATGGGGAAGTCAGGGCACGCCGGTTTAATATCTGTGGCATTTATGAAACCGAACTGGCGGAGTTTGATAAAATTTATATCATTGGCGACATCCGTCATATTCAAAAGCTCAACAATTGGAGTCCAAACCAGGTAGCCGGGCTGGAAGTGATGGTATCCGATTTCAACAATATAGATGACATGGGGCATCAGGTCTTTAACCTTGTCAGCTATAATCTCAATTCCAGGACCATCAAACAACTCTATCCCCAGATCTTTGACTGGCTGGAGCTTTTGAACATGAATGTGGTCATCATCATCGCCCTGATGATCATTGTTGCCGTGATTACCATGATCTCCACCTTGCTCATCCTGATACTGGAACAAACTACCCTCATCGGGTTGCTCAAGGCCATGGGAGCACCAAACTGGAGCATCCGGCGCATCTTTCTGATGAAGGCGGCTTGGCTCACTCTCAAGGGGATGGCTTGGGGAAACCTGATTGCGCTTACCATTTGCATCCTTCAGGCCAGATTTCATTTCCTGACCCTGCCGCAGGAGACTTATTACATGGCTTTTGTTCCCATCAACTTAAACCCGATGCACATTTTGCTTATCAATGCCGGAACGTTATTGGTGTGTACCATAATGCTGGTCGTGCCGTCCTATATCATCGCTCGCATCCAACCCGTCAAGGCAATTCGTTGGGAGTAAAACAAAGCGAAAATGCAGGGTTATTAAAGGAAGTAATATTAGGTTGGCCCTGGCTCTTAGGGCAGCCACCTTACATTTGAGAGTGATTGGGCATGTTGATAAGGCGGGTTGCGTACGGATAAGCATATGGCTTAACGATCGTGAGGCGGCGTTGAAACAAAGCGTTTTGTGACTACCCGTAAATTATTGGTCTGAGACAAAATATTGTACGGATTTTCTTCCAATAATCCCTGGTTCTGATCAGGCCTGAATGCCGGATTAATTTTCATGCTTGATGGCAGAAGGTTCTTGCTATCGCAAATAGTTTGTTTTTTAATTCATTGCCCCGACACCGCTTTGGGGTTTCCACAATTTTCCTTATAGAAAAAGATATTAGGGAAGCACCTTCTTTTTATCGTAAATCTTAATTAACCCTTCTAGAAAATGAAGTGCAGCAATAAAAGACAGAATCCTTCCGGGAATCACCCGTTAGAAAGGTATTTGCAGTGTATATGGGTCTGCTGAAAAACTCAGCCGGGATTTTTTAAGCTATCCTTTTCAGTCTTGGATTGAAGCACCGACACCCTGCTTTGTCCTGAATATCTTCCATAAATGCCGCTGAGGATTTTCACAGTGCCTTTGCTTAAAAAACTTTTCAGCCTGTTTGATAAGCGGCATAGCGGAGA
>JAUZOX010000275.1 GCA_030706265.1 Bacteroidota bacterium
ATTTAGGACCATTAGATTCCGGAAATTAAGCCTATACCAATATGACTTCACGTCGGTTTAAGCTATTTCTGAAATTTTCCTTTAGGTAAAACACGCCCCGATCTTCACCGTACCGCATCCCGCTGAACCGCCATATCCAGCCTCACCGGGAGGAACGCACAACTCCACTCCGACCGCTGCCACCACCGTCAACTCGGGCTGCAGCGGCATCGGCTCTTTGAACGAAGCCGACAGCACCAGGTCCTCCGGATCCGCCGAACGACTCTTCCACTCCGTGAATACCGTCACCGACCATCTTTCCAGTCCGGGCCATGCCGCCCATAACTCCTTTGGGGTCTCGTCCCACACAAAATCAGCCACCTGTGCAATCGTCAGCCCCAGGCGATAAGAAGAGAACTTGTCCGGCCACACGATCCCGAAAAACGACCTGAACCCCTCCAGGTGCAACGTCACCGTCCTGCGATTGTCTGAGAAGTTAATAAGGTATGGATGGGTGAGCACCTCGTCGAAAGGGTGCCGGGTATTGAGCACGACCGTGGTGAGTTGCTGCGGTGCCCTGCTCAGCAGGACGGAACGCTTCCCGCGGTCGTGAACGTCGTCCTGCAGCTGCAGCCCCCTGGCCACCTTCATGATGTTGCCGAAATAATATCCGCTGCACAGGTGATTCAACCCGTTCAGGGACCACCGCAGTTGTTGCCCCCATTTGGCACAACCCTTGAATTCGCTCATATTCTCCCTAACCCGCTCCATCCTGGGGCTCTTCAGGATCAGGTTCTTGTTGGCGCCACCCTTGGTGGCGACGATGTAACGCTGCAGTGCCTTGTTGTAATACACCCTCAGGTTACCTATGCTTCCGGTAAACTGGACCGGTCCTTTTAATGTTGCCATTTTATTATTTGGTTTTGTTTAAAGATATGAACATCAGCATCAAAAACCAAATTCCAAGTATGACTCATTGGGACTCATTGGAACTCATTGGGACTCATTTTTGGGTTTAATACGAAAAAGTCCATTTTTTTCGCACCTTTTTCACCCTTTTGGAAGGAAAATGTGAAAGCCATCAGGGTGATGAATAACATGCAAGATGAAACACAAAGGGTAACCAAATCACGAAACCCAATTCACATCATCGCACTCATTTACACAATGTCGTTTGCTACATGAAGCCTTATCCGTTGGTCAATTAAACGGAACAGCGCTTCTGATCACCCCAATACCCCCCTTCTACATCCCTTTAAAGCAGGGAATATTGAGGGTATACTGGTATTCTACTGGTTACTTCGCCCTGTTCGATAACTATTTACTTCCTCGTGGAGGAACCCGTTAAATAGGAAGGTACGAGTAGGTAGATACCTGTCAAATACCTGTCAAAGTAGAATTATAGGAGAATGACAGGTTGTTTTTATCCCGTTCATGTATCCGATGTAGCCGGCAAAACCGATTCTTACCATTGCATCCGTAAATGAATTGCTTTAAATCGGCCGGCTGTATGGGGCATGGATGATTTTAAACGGCATCTCTGTTTTAAAACATACCCGTTTTAAAATGACTTTAAAAATACTAAAAAAATGATTATAAAATAAGAGGAACCATCGTCAATGCCCAGTCAAGTGTCAGCATAGGAAAGGGGGCACAGCCGTGGGATGACGGAGGATAAGCGCAGTGAGATTGGGTTACAGAAACCGAATCTGGGTGCGCCGTCACCCGGATATTCCCCGGATATGCGCTGTGAGCCGGACTGAGTTTCGACCGATTTTTAGTATTGGAAGGATCACGATCATACACAGTGTACCTGCTGTTTCTAAGCTGGCTATCTGCATTTTTTTAATAGTGAAAAGATGCAGATCCGGTATGAAATTGAGGGAAGAGTTGAAAATTGGGGTATTCCTGATTTTCTGCGCCTCATGCTTCACCCGGCAAAGAAAATCAGGGCTGCTTCCAGGAGAGGCAATCCGAATTCAAGAATTGCGTTTTCTTAACGATTAAAGCCAGGAACCATTAAACTCTGCAAGAAAACATTACATTCCAAAGCTCAGTGAACTGATGTATTGGTAGATGGGCGGTATGAAACCGACAGCCAGGATACCGATGATGCAGAGCGTCAATGCCAGCGTCAGGAAAGAATTCCTGCCGATCGCGGGCAAGGTTTCTTCGGCTTCATCGATAAACATGATCTTAACGACCCGCAGGTAGTTGTAAAGCGACAATACCAGATTTATGGCCGCAAAACCCAACAGAACATACAAGCCATTTCCCATGCCCGAGGTCAGCAAGAAGAGCTTGCCAAAAAATCCGGCCGTAGGTGGAACCCCACCCAACGAAAATAAACTCAGCGCAAAAACCAATGCATAGAAAGGACTGGCCTTATAGAGTCCCTTGTAGGCCGATAAGGTTTCTTTGCCGGTCGTATCCGAAATGGCTCCTATGACACCGAAGGCGCCAATGTTGCTCATCATGTAGATCAGCACGAAATAGATGGAAGCCGATGTTCCCGTGACCGAGGCACCTGCAATGCCCACCAGTACAAATCCAACCTGTGCAATGGATGAGAAGGCAAGAAACCGTTTCACATTTTGCTGACGCATGGCGAAGAGGTTACCGATCGTCATGCTGAGGATGGAAAGGATGGTGATTTCATAGATCCAGGCTTCTTTAAGCCCGGCAAACAGGGTATAGAGCACACTCACAAATACGAAGATCACAGAGCCCTTTGAAATGACGGACAAGAAGCTGGTCACCGAAACCGGCGAGCCTTCGTATACATCGGCAGTCCAGAGATGGAAAGGCACAATCGACATCTTGAATGCAAAACCTCCTACGATAAAGGTAAAGGCAAAGAGGGTAAGCGCATCGGGATGGAGGTGCGTGGTGATGAAGTCAAAACCCAGGTTACCCACGGCGCCATAGAGCAGTGAGATTCCGAAAAGCATGATGCCTGTTGAAAAAGCCGATGACAGGATCAGCTTCAAACCTGCTTCGGATGAATTCTTTTGGCTCTTGTTGAAGTTGGCCAATCCTGCCAGGGGAATGGTCGACATTTCCAACCCCAGATACAACGTCAGGATATGCCCGCTTGAAATCATGGTGAAGACGCCCATCAGGCTGCTGAGAAGCAGGATGTAGAATTCGATCCTGTTTTGGTTTTTCGAAAGCCAGGTATAAGCCGTAAAAGAGATCAGCATCACGCCCAGATTCAGGATGCTTTTCTCCAGGACAATCAATCCCGATGTTCTGAAGAAGCCGCTGAAGAGGACCCCTTCACTGATCGGCAGCAATCCGGCTACAAAATTGAGGACGAGTAAAACGTTGATGACCGAAAGGAACACCGGCACTTTGGTATCGGCATCTGTTAGTTTCATAATCAGCAGGATGAAGATGATCACTGCAAGTATCACTTCAAACCGTAGTAACATGATAGATTCAAAACCCATATCTTAATTTTTATCTGAATTAAATGGCGGTTGCCATTGAATATATTTTATTGAATATTGTTGTTGAATCGTTTTGAATCAATTGTATAAGCCAAAACGGAAAAACACCGATGAAGACAATGCCAGCTACCAGGAGAATAGAGGCGGTCCTTTCGCTCCAGGTTGCATCTTTGAACTTGAGGAACTCTTTATTTTTGACCGATCCCCAGATAGCCTGTCCTATAGCGCGCAAAATATAAACCGCCGTTACCACGATGGAAGCACAGGCAAGCAGGGTTGCTACGCGATAGAAGATGCCGGTACGTTCCCACGATCCCACAAACACGGTCATCTCTGCGATAAAGCCACTGAAACCGGGAAGCCCGAGAGAGGTTAAGCCGGCAATGATGAATGCCGTTCCGATAAACGGAATCTGCTTCAGCATTCCCCCCAGTTCATCCGCCTGCCGGGTATGGGCTCTTTCGTAGATCATGCCGATGGCCGCAAAGAAGAGGGCCGTCATGATGCCGTGCGAAACCATCTGCAATACCGCGCCGGTAATCGACACCCTGGTGAGCATGGCAATTCCCAGTATCACGAACCCGCAATGGCTAACGGAAGAATAAGCATTCATGTATTTGAGGTCTTTTTGCATCATCGTGGTAAAGGCTCCGTAGATAATGGCAATCGAGGCCAGGATGATGAAGATCCAGGAGAGCTCCCTGGCTGCATCCGGTAGAAGATAGGTGGCAACCCTGAGGCAACCATATCCTCCCAGTTTCATGGAAATGCCCGCAAGGAACATGGATGCGGCCGTTGGAGCCGAGGAGTGACCATCGGGTGCCCAGGTATGGAAAGGGAACATGGCGGTGAATACGCCAAATCCGGTAAATATCAAAAGATAAAGAATCCGCTGTGCTTCAATGGGAAGATGCATTTTGGCTATTTGTTGAAGGTCCCATGAAGGAGTTCCACAGTAAACACCAACCACATAATACAAAGCGACTATGCCCAGAAAGACCAGTGCCGAACCGAACATCAGCATAAGTGCAAGTTTCATGGCACTGTATTCCTTCTTACCACTCCCCCACATTCCAATCAGCAGATATTTTGGAATCACGGCCATTTCAAGGAAGAAAAACATCATGAAAAGGTCGGTGGACATGAAGAATCCGATCGCACCGATACTCAGCATCATGATTAAAAAGAAAAAC
>JAUZOX010000276.1 GCA_030706265.1 Bacteroidota bacterium
CTGGTCACATCCGGAATATTCATTGGTCAGTTTTCAATTACTTTATAAATAATTTTTTCAATCGTAAACATTCATCATATTCTGCGGCACCTTTATTTATAATTGATTTAATTCAAATAAAATGCCAAAGTGAAGGTAAACACTCGATAATTTTCTATTATTAACAAATCGTCGCAGGGGTGATGTCATTGAAACCGGAAAGCAATAGGTCTATGAATGATGATGATTTTCGTCTAATTTCTCTTGATATAAAAATTGGTCGTTCCCTTGAGTAAAGACCATTTCCAATTACTGCCCTGATTAAACAATTCAGGTGTGATCAACAAATCATATTCAAGCAAATCATTCATTTTAGGTTGCCTCTTGTAAAATTCGGCCTTGTTTGGTTCCCCGTTGTAGAAACCATGCCTGTGATATTTGGCGAATGTAAATGCGTTGGGATAAAAGCCTTGTTTCTCTGCCCTTAATTGTCCATATTCAAATAAATACCTTATGCATGGCGATTCCCATCTATCTACATATATATGATGATAATTCCTGAAATCCGTTTTTATAAAGTCATAATAGGTGTTATGGCAATCCTGTCTTATCAATAACAGATCTTTTCTAAGATATAGAATTGTTATTAACGACAAAATAATAAAATAGTATTTCACCGTTTCGAATTTTGTAAAGGATTGAATCAAAATTTCCCCAATATACGCAACACTACAGGCTACTGTTAATAACAACATGGAAATGCACCTATGTGAAAAAGGGTCCCATGGGTATTTATTTAAAAAAGAAAGAATCAAAAAAAGAATATTCACCGTTAGGGCAACGGTTAAGGGCATTATATGTTTTTTTATAAACAAGGACCGGTTTCTAAAAAGATACAGGACCATAAAAAATCCTACCAGGCCCAGGTATAAAAAATTCCGGATGGGCGAAAATAAAATACTTTTATCGGTGCTTAAATAGGTAAGATAGTTAACGGGTTCTATGTTTTTATTCTGTACTACCAAAACTTTAGCATATATGAATACAATCGTCAACACTATGGGTAAAGCATAGACAAAAACGGTAAGATATTTTTGGCGCACCGCTAAATTTGAATTGTAAATCAGATATAATATATAAACTGAAACAATAAAAACAATTACAAATTCGGAATATCTGGAGGTCATGAAAAAAGAAAAGATACAACTCCAAAACAAAAGTTTCATGATACTTATTTTGTTTTTAAGCCTTTCCAAGGCAACAAGCCCCAGGATGGTGCCCATCCCCTCCATGCTGTATGCCCTGACTTCAAAGCCCATATTGAGAACCATGGCGATGAGGATGGGTGCAAATCCCATTAATAAGGCTATAATGAGGTTCTTTGTCCACAGATATGATAAATAGATAAACAATAGCACGGTCCCGATAAAAAACAGGAAGGGTAATATCCTTAACCAGATATGGGTATTTGAGATTTTGGACCAGTAATGCAATAAAATGCTGAAGCCTCCCGGATCCAAATTATAATAAGCATTGTTTTTAACAACGAAAGACAAACCCTTTTCGCCCCCCAGCGGATTGGAATCATGGTTCAGTCCTTTTGCAATGAAAAACTGACCGGCCTCATCAAACCACAAATAAGGAGTATCAAGATTTTTTGTGATAACCAGTAGGGTAATGATATAAATCCCTAAAATGATAAGCAAATGTAATTTTCTTTCTCTCATTGCGGTGTTTATTTAAACCGGATTGTCTGATGTTTCGTTTCACCGTATAAAAATCGGCAATAGCCTTATACCCGATTTTAATAATCCTCTTGAAATTAATGGAATTGGTTCCCCCTTGCCTTGGTTTAAAAGAGATCGGCAGCCAAAGGTAACTTTCCTTTCTTTTCACAACCAACATGCTGATAGCGACATTAGACAGAAAGAAACGCTCGGGGATAATATCCAATATGGGCCTTAATTTTTGAGCATTCATCAACCGGAAAGGGGTATTGCAATCATTGACCCTTTCACCAAATATCAAAAGAATCATTAATTTCAACACTTTTGAAACCACGATTCTGCCAAACCCGTCTTTACGCTTCTTCCGGGCTCCAATGATAAAATTGTATTCATCCCGCTTATCCCAGAATTGCCAAAACTCTTCCGGATTGGTTTGCCCATCAGAATCTGTCTGGAAAATATATTCCGCATTTTCATTTATGGCATAGTTGTATGCAAATATGCAGGTGGCTCCATGTCCCGAATTTGGTTTTGTAACAGGAATGAATTGTGCATATTGATCTTTTAATTGCATCATTTTTTTCCAGGTTGAGTCCTTACTCCCATCGTTGAAGATGACTAACCGGGAATCTGAACTGACTTTTTCTACTACAGGATGCCATTGCCTGACAATTTCTTCAATATTGGCCTCTTCATTATATGCCGGCATCACGATGTACAACTTATCATTCATAATTCGACTTTTTAAATGTTATGTATTTATTTAAAAGAAATTGCAATAGAACGACCAGGATGATCGACAGTATTTTTGAAAGGAATTTTTCCAGTGAGAGGATTTCAAAGAAAAAGTACAACAGAACAGAGCTTAATAATAATCCGCCAAGTCCGATTGAAGCAAATGTCATAAACCGCCTGAGGGCATTGTCTTTTACTTTAAAATTATATTTGCGGTTCAAAAGGAAACTGATCGTGATTCCGGCGCTTACACTAATTACATTCGCAATCAGGTAATACACATCCAGATAGGTTGTCAATGAATAAAAAATAAAAAAATCAAGGCTCGCGCAAAACCCGCCGATGATTCCATATAGTATGAGCTGCCGGAATCTATTGTATAAAGCCAATGACATATATTTGATCGACTCCATTTGTGCTTTTTTTTATGGTTTTAAAAGTCTGATTCACAATGATCATAATAGAAGTCCAAAGAATTTTTTATTGCCTGATCCATATTGACATAATTATAATTTGCCAACCGGCCAATGAAATAAACATCCTTTTCAATTTCGGCTAATTTTTTATACTGTTCATAAATAGCAATATTTCTGCTATTCGGAACCGGATAATAGGGCTCACCGGAATCGTTGGTGATTTCTTTTACGATAGTGGTGTGTTTGGATTGTTGATTCAGAAAATGTTTGTATTCAACAATCCGGGTATAGGGTACATCTTCTTCGGGATAGTTAACCACCGAATTGGTTTGATAAAAGTTCATCGACTTATAATGCTCGATGTTAAATTGAATTGAGCGATATTCTAATTTTTCCAGTCCCGATTTATCGAAGTAGCGGTCGATCGGGCCGGTATAGATCACCTTCCCGTAATTGACTTTATCCTTAATTTCGAAATAATCAGACTTTGTTGAAATGGTGATATTGTTATGCGCCAATAGCGTCCTGATGAAATGGGTGTATCCATTTTTGGGAAGGGCCTGATATCGATCATTAAAATAACGTACATCAAAATTGTTTCTGATGGGTATTCGGGCCAGGACCGAAGGATCCAGTTCCTCAGGGTATTTATTCCATTGCTTGAAAGTGTAATTTCTTATCATTTTCTTGTACAGCTCTTCACCCACCCTGGATTCCGCCATTTCCTTGCTGTTGTTTATCTTTCCTTTTTTTACCTGGACATTCTCCAGCCATTGATTCATTTCATTTTCGTCTTTGATGTGCGTTCCGCAAAGCGCATTTACCGTATTGATATTAACAGGCACATTGACCAGTTTCCCTTCTATGTAACTTAAAACCTGATGATCCCAGCGCTGCCATTCACAGAATTCACTTATATATGCCCATACATCTTCATAGTTGGTGTGAAACAAATGTGCCCCGTATTTACTTACCAGTATTCCATTCTCATCGATGTAATCATAACAATTGCCTCCTATGTGTTCCCGCTTGTCAATGACAAGAACCTTTTTATTGCGTTGAGATGCATATCGTTCGGCAAGAACAGCACCTGTAAGTCCGGCACCCACAACCAGAAGGTCATAATTTTTATGGCTGATTGTCTTTCGCATATCGTGTATTTTGTTTTTAAAAAGTCGGACGATATCTGTTATTAAAAGTCTTTTCCTTTTATTAAAATCCGGTGATAACCTGTAAGTCGTTCGCTTTCTTAAGCATTAATAAGGCGAACTGCAACGATATTTCAGCAATCTTTATTTATTTGATATCAGCCAAATCATTATCAGGTCTGATATACCAAATCACAATCATTAAGGGAGTGTTATGCGCAATTTTCAGTTGTTCTGATCAGATAAAAAGGATGAATAAACCACAGGTAACAGACAAAAAAACTTTGCAAGATGGATTGTTTCTGACCCGTGATTTTTATCCATTGTCCTTATCAAATAGAAATTAACTACATAATAATCTAACAATATTGCAAATGGAATTGTTTGTAAATTGAATGAATTTTAAAAGTGCAAAGCATAATGGATCAGTGGAATGACGCCTAATCCAGCCGTAAGAGCCTGATCAATATTTCTATATGGGCATAACGATACAGATACTATTTTATGACTTAATTATTTACGCTTTTTATTATCTAAATTTGCTTATCTCACGGCTTGTCACGATATGCTCAAATATCATATGTCGGTACCGATAAATGTTCAATGCTATAA
>JAUZOX010000277.1 GCA_030706265.1 Bacteroidota bacterium
ATACATAACATTTAGAATTTAAGAATTAAACAATGAAACCTAAACAACCATGACGTGCACCCTTATCTGATAAATTACGATAAGAATTGGATCGAATCTCTTCCACTACTGCTTTAACAATTGGCAGGGAAAAATTTTCCTGTGACTTCTTTTAACAACAGGGTAAGTGGATTGTTAAAGACCGATTTGTTGTATTATTGTTAATAAATCTACAAGGTGAAAGACAACCCTTGTCGTTCATCGGGACAACAGATCTGCTTTAAGATGAATCCTTTTAATGTTAGCATTTTGAAAATCGTTTGATAATTAATTATCGCCAATTTTTAATATTGGTTGACTTGCTAATTGCTTATGAATTTTATAGATGTAATTTTAACATTTCCGATTTTCAAACGTTTTCTTTTTATAACAGTGTGATTAACGTCGATAAAAACAAATAAATGAACAAATTAAAACGCATTGGCATAGCAGCAGATCATGGCGGTTATGCTTTAAAAGAATTACTGATCCCGCAATTAAAAGCTGCGGGTTATGAAGTTGTGGACTTTGGTGCTCATGAACTTGATAACGATGATGATTTCCCGGATTTTGTCGGCCCATTGTCAAAGGCAGTTGCAAATAGTGAGATATCCAGGGGGGTGGCCATATGCGGCAGTGGAGTTGGGGCCGGCATTGTTGCCAATAAAATCCGTGGCGTACGTGCTGCCTTGATTTCTGATTCTTTTTCAGCTCATCAGGGGGTCGAAGATGATGATATGAATATTATGTGCCTGGGAAGCAGGGTGATCGGAAATGCTCTGGCTGTGGAATTGGTGGAGGTGTTTTTGAATGCTCAGTTTAAAGGGGTTGAACGATTCATGAGACGACTTGAAAAAGTTGAAGCCATTGAAAGGCAGGGATTAAAAAGATGAGTTTCGTATTCACAATTTTCAAAACATGAACCAAGCACGATTGAGAATCACAAACACCGATGAAAATATCTATGCGAGTTCCATACGACCTGTTTAATCAAATTATTTTCGAATGAAATGAATACTACCGCATTTAAAAGTATCTTATCGGTATTACTGGCTGAAGGGAAAGGGGTACTTGCAATGGATGAAAGTACACCTACGTGTAACAAACGTTTTGCACAATATGGAATAGCGCAGAATGAAGAAACCCGTCGTTCATATCGTGACCTGATATTAACCACACCCGGTTTAAATGAATTCATCAGTGGCGTTATCCTATGTGATGAGACGATTCGGCAGTTTGCAACCAATGGCCAAACCTTTATTTCTCTTATCAATGGTTTAGGTATAATTCCTGGTATTAAAGTAGATATGGGTGCTAAAGACATCGTCGGTCATCCGGGCGAAAAGATTACAGAAGGCCTGGATGGTTTGCAAGGAAGATTATATGATTATGCTCAGTTAGGAGCCAGATTTGCTAAGTGGCGTGCCGTCATCACAATAGGCGAGGGTATTCCAACGAGAGGCTGTATTCAGGTCAATGCCCATACGTTGGCCCGATATGCTTCTTTATGTCAGCAAGTTGGCTTGATACCCATCGTGGAGCCTGAAGTGCTGATGGATGGGGAACATTCATTAGATCGATGTTTTGAGGTGACGCAGGAAGTGTTGCATACTGTTTTTAACCAACTTTATGAACAAAAAGTCGCATTTGAATATATGATATTGAAAGCCAATATGGTATTACCCGGGATAAATTGTCTTCAGCAGGAAAGCGTTAATGAGGTTGCAGAGGCAACGATAAGCTGTTTCCTGCGAACAGTACCTGCTGCGGTTCCGGGAATCGCTTTTCTTTCGGGAGGACAACCCGGTGACCTGGCTGCAGCAAGGTTGAGCGCAATGAATATGAAATATAAGTTCAAAATGCCATGGGTTTTGACTTTTTCTTTTTCAAGGGCCATACAGCAACCAGCCTTAGCATTATGGAAGGGTTACCCGGAAAATATACTTGAAGCACAGAAAGCATTGTATCACCGTTCGAGGTGTTGCAGTGCGGCCCGGCTTGGGGAATACAGTGCATCATTAGAGCATGACTACACATTCCCATTAATATTTCAATCATAATTGAAAATATATGCAATTGAACCGAGCATGTTTGAAAACACAAACACCAATGAAAATCTTGCATGTGAGTTCCATACGACCTATTTAATCAAATTATTTTCGAATGAAAAAAATATTGATAGCATTGGATTATGAACCTGCGGCCCAAATAATCGCAGAAACAGGGTATTCTTTATCTAAAGCATTGAAATCAGAAGTCATTTTGATGCACGTAGTCGGGAACGCAAATTATTATTCTTCTCTTGAATACTCACCGATAATGGGATTTAGTGGTTTCACAAATGTAGGCATGTTAGAATCGTTTGATAATGCGGGACTCAAAGAAGCATCACAGGATTTTCTGAATAAGACAAAACAGCATTTGGGTGATGATGCCATTCAAACCTTTGTCTCTGAAGGCGATTCTGCCGAGTCTATTCTGGAAGTTGCAAAAGAGTTTGATGTAGGCATCATTGTATTGGGATCGAATACCCGGAGATGGCTTGAGAAAGCTTTTATGGGCAATATTACGGAAAAGGTATTAAGACACTCACGGGTTCCAATTTTTATCGTTCCTGCTAAGAAGTAACCGGTTTATTTAATTTGACTCTTTGTTTAATTACTTTATTAAGTGTTTATAAATACCCCCATACTCGTTCAATTCCGAACAAGTATGGGGGTAGAGGATAGGGCTTGAATATGATATAATTTATACCTAAACCTTAACCCTTATTTTTAAATCTTATCGTCAAATTGAAGTGCTTCTTCCTTGATTTTCTGGGATGCACCGAAATGCAAAACAAATCCGAGATAGAATACACGGGCATCACGTTTCCGGATCGTTTTCTTGGTCAGGAAGGGGGTATCCATGGATGACGATTCTGTCATGGTGTTGAACGGATCAGAAATAGTCGCAATGATCGATCCTTTTTTCTTCATGATGTCCTGCCTTGCTCCGATATTCATTCCATAGCGTGCCAGCATCGAACCCTGGGGTGTCAACTGCGGTGCTTTGTACGAGGCACTTACCTGAATCATGGTTGACCTGGTGAGAGAAGCCGTGGTGTTTAACTTGACAGACCAGGTGATGTTTGATTTATTGCTGCTGTATCCGAGATTACTGGCATCAATTTGATCATAAAAAACATTGGAACTCAGGTTACCCGTTATCAATTTATGGATGATGAAGGAGCTGACAAGTTCAAAACCTGCCGACTGGTTGCGGGCCAGGTTTGTGCGGGTGGAAAGGAATACGCCGTTGTTTAAAGGTACCGTGATCTGTGTGAATCCATTGTATTTATTGTGATAAAACAGCGTCGGAATAATAGTTGTCGTCCCAATCATAAATTGGTAACCCAATTCGATGGAATGGATGAATTCAGGTTTCAGTTTGGGATTGCCGGCACGTAAATTTTGAGGATCATTGTATTCGGGAAAAGGGTTAAGGTCGTCACTCTCCGGGCGGTTTACCCTGCGGCTATAATTAAATTGTAGTTCTCCCTTTTTCCCTATTTTTTGAGCTATATGCAAAGACGGATAGAGACAAAAATAGTGGTTGGGAATGATGCTGTCGAGGGTTACCAATCGGGATTCGATATCGGAATGTTCTAAACGCAAACCTGCCAGATAACTGAATTTATTTATGGTTTGACCAAAAGTACCATATATGGCATTGATGTTCTGAGTAAACCTGAAGCGATTCGATTTAGCGGGATCTATTTGCCAAAACTGATCAGCGTTTCCGGGATTCATCAGGTTTTCGATGGTATAATCAAAATCCCCATTTGAGAAATCACCTTTGTAACCGGCTTCAAACATCATATCATCGCCGATGGGATTTTTATATTCGATCGAAAGCAGGTGTTCGATCCCTTTGTTATGGATCAGTGTATTGTCGAACGATTGTGGCAGGACCGGATACAGGTATTGGTTGTTGTAATGGTTGTTTTCCTGTTCAGGCTGATTCTGATATTCGTAATCAAACTGGATTTCATGATCTTCTTTTTTAAACTTATGCGTAAAGGATGCATTGATACCCAATTCACTTTCAGGTCCATCTGTTTTTGCATTTCTTATATAATCGTTTACTAGCGAATGGGTTACATCCAGCGTGCTGTATTCGATATACCCTGTTTTGGTCATTGTTCTGTCGTAGGTGTTTCCGGAAAGACTTAGCTGGTTCGATTTATCGAAATCATACGACATCCCGAATGTCGAGACCTGAGCTATGGGACGTGCTCCTTCGGCGCCATGAATGTTTTCAAAAGTGACCACATCATTGTCGTCCGTTATTTTGCGATTTTCAGTACCGTACCGAGGGCGATCGTCCTGTCGGTAGCCATAACTGCCGAATAAATTCAGCTTTCCGGGATTGTAGTTTACGGTGAGATTACTGTTGTATTTGCTTCTGTTACCCGCATTGGCAACAAGAGTCCCGTTTAAACCGGTGTTGGTATTTTTCTTTAAAACGATATTGATGATACCGGAAGTCCCATCCGGTTTATATTTGGCCGAAGGATTGGTGATTACTTCAATCCGGTCGA
>JAUZOX010000278.1 GCA_030706265.1 Bacteroidota bacterium
ATTTCCGCTATCTGTTTTGCCAAAAAGACGACAATATTAGGGTCAAAGAAGCAAATACAGGGTCTGGGGCATTACCCTGGCGGTGCTTCTATAGCCAATATATAAATGTGGACAGTTTGATATGGTTCTCCTGGCTAAATTGTTTTTGGGCCTTTCCGCTTTGATGTCACTGCTCAATGAGCTTGTACATCGATTGGGTTTTGCGATCGTTCTGCATCATGTGTTTTTGATCACAAAACTAAACCATCAACTAGTTGCCCGCAAGATGGGTCGGTCGGACGGATACAATAATTTACGATTTTCTACCTTAGCTGACTCCATTGATTGATCCTGCCCAGCCCGGATTGCAGCATTAAGAAAGACCGCCACAAGGCTTACCTGGTGTGGCTGCTCTTAATTTCTCTAAAAATGGTTCGTCCTTTATCTAAAACTGTTAGTTTTGTAAACTAATTTAATGATCTGAACGAATTTATCTTTCATGAAGAATCTGAATGCCTTACTCGTTAAACCAGCCGGTCCTGATTGCAATCTGAATTGTACTTATTGCTTTTATATTGATAAGGCGTCTCTTTTCGAGCCCGGGAATCATCGAATGAGTGAGGAAACCCTCGAAAATATGATCAGTCAGGTCATGAAACAAACCGGGAATGAGGTCAGCATTGCCTGGCAGGGAGGGGAGCCTACCTTGATGGGACTTCCGTTCTACAAGAAAGCGGTTGAATTTGAGATCAAATACGGGCAGGGAAAAACGGTTGGAAATGGTTTTCAAACCAACGGGCTTTTACTGACTGAAGAGTGGGCCGATTTTTTTAAAAAGTACAACTTTTTGGTAGGCATTTCGTTAGATGGCCCTAAGCATATTCATGATCATTATCGAATGACCCCCAATGGGAAAGGCTCATGGGATATCGTGTCGAAGAATGCGAGAATGCTGGTCAGAAAAGGAGTCGAGGTGAATGCCATGACGACCATTACCGATTATTCAGCCGATTATGCCAAAGAGATATATGAATTTCATAAATCGATGGGATTAAGCTTTATGCAGTTTATTCCCATTGTAGAAACCGACAAAAATCATCCGGAGCGATCTGCAGGATTCTCGGTAAGTGGCGAAAAATATGGCCGATTCTTGTGCCAGATTTTTGATTTATGGTTGGAAGATTATGCCAAGGGTACCAACACAACTTCAGTTCGTCATATCGAATCTGTTTTTTACAGATATGCAGGTCTGCAATCTCCGGAATGTACTCTAATGAGGGAGTGTGGAGTTTACCTTGTCGTGGAACACAACGGAAACATTTACCCATGCGACTTTTTTGTGAGGCCTGAACTGAAGCTGGGAAATCTTAATCAGGATCGGCTTACCGATATGCTCAATTCTGAGAAAATGAAGACCTTTGGAATGAAGAAGACCCAACTTCCGGAAATATGTCTTCCATGCAAATGGAAATTCTATTGTCACGGCGGCTGCGTCAAAGACAGGGTAAGAGACCAGCGTGATGCCGGTAATAATCATTTTTGTACCGCGTATAAAATGTTTTTAGAGCATGCCGACCCATTTCTGAGGGCCATGGCTGCAGATTATCATCGTCAAAAGTCACAGGAAAACAAAACATTTGATGCTTCAGGTTTCTTCGGTTAGAAAAAGCTTTTGTTAAGGAACCTTGATTATTTATATCAGCCAAAAAGAGAGAGACCCATGATCATATTGATTATGGGTCTCTCTCTTTTTGGTTATTGCATGATCGTTACCGATCAACTATTCTAAAGGCATAAGTCTATGCTCTGCGGGGTTTGTAACCGAAGAGACCGTAAAGGCACACAACTACAAAACATAACAGCGGGATGATAAAACCGATTTTCATCGAACTGACGTCAGCAACATGGCCCATGAGTGCGGGGAAGATAGCTCCACCTACGATTGCCATTACTAAGAAGGAGGAGGCGCGTTTTGTATGACTGCCCAGATCTTTTAATCCTAATGCAAAGATGGTTGGGAACATGATGCTCATGAAGAAGTAAATGAAGCACAATGCTAAAATTGCAACTAGACCCGAACCCACGACTACAATACCGGTTAAAATAACGCAGCAGGTGGCATAGATAAATAACAGTTTATTGGGCTTAAACCAGTTCATCAATATGCTTCCGACAAAACGGCCAAGCATGAATAACCCCATTCCTCCGAAAGCAAGAATTAAACCGGCAGTTTTATTGAATAACAGCATATTATCACCGGATACAGGATCGGATCCGCCGACAAAATTAATGACCGAATGGATGACACTTGCTCCATATACGGCATGCGTGCTAAGGGATTTAAAAATGTCGGTAACGTAATTCACAAAAAAGCTATTGATACCTGTTTGGGCTGCCACATAGAAAAACTGAGTGATGATGGCAAACACAAAATGACGATAACGAAATAACGATTTGAATGCTACCGAGCTGCTTTGTTCTTCGGATTCTGTAAATTCTACATTTTCGGTTTGGGCTTCATTAATTTCAGGAAGTTTTGTTCTCCAGAACAAGATTGCAATAAGCAAAACCACAATGCCAATACCGACATAGGGGAGGGCAAGAGAGTCAAATTTGTTGGCATCACCGCCACCGTTGTCTCCAAAGATCAGAATGCTCCCTACAAGTGGACCGAATATCCATCCAAGACCATTGAAAGATTGTGAAAGGTTGAGTCGTTGTTCGGCAGAATCTTTTGGACCCAATACCGTTGAATAAGGATTTGCAGCAGTCTCAAGGCATGTAAGTCCCAATGCAATGATAAACAGTGCGGTTAAGAATGCCCAAAACTGTCCGATATGGATTGCAGGCAGGAAGAGAAATGCTCCGCACGCATACAATGACAATCCGAAGATAATCCCTCTTTTATATCCGAATCTTTTCATAAACAAACCGGCAGGGACGGCCATGAGGAAATAACCGCCGTAAACGGCTGCCTGAACCAGACCGCTTTCAGCCTTAGATACATGAAGAATATCCTGGAAATGCTTGTTTAAAATATCAAGCAAGCTGTGTGCAAATCCCCAAAGGAAAAAGAGACTGGTTACCAAAACAAAGGGAACCATATAATTAATTCCATCAGGACTTTTTAATAATGGTGCTCGTTTACTCATTTAAGTAGTGTTTTAATTGGAGTGGGTTTTAGATTAATTGATTGATGGTTTATTTGAATACAGAACAATAATTTTGATAGAGCTCTTGATAGATTTTACTGTCTGCATCCGGCTCGTAAATATAGTTATTACTGGCTACATTTTGGGATGCTTCATGGATCGTTGAATAAATTCCTGCAGCAGGCATGGCAAAAAGAGCCGCTCCAAGCACGGTGGTCTCTTTTCGATCTGATACCTTTACAGGGATTCCCATTACATTGGCTCTGATTTGATTCCATAGCCGGTTCTTTGATCCGCCTCCGACGCACAAGACAGATTCGGCTTTGAAATTGCCTGCTTTTTGAATCATATCAAGGCCATGGCAAGTATAGTAGGTAAGGGCTTCAAGCGTAGCCCTGTATATATGAAATTTACCGGTGTCGTGCTGCAGTCCTGAAACCGAACCTTTCCCATTCACAAAGCCTCCCTGAAAAAGTTCGGGAATAACCGTGACGCCCCTGCTGCCGGCTTCAACCTGACAAGCTCCCTCGATCATGGTGTCGTATATGTTTACACTGTTTTGAAGATCAGGGAAAAATAACTTGCTAACCCATTCAAGAACGCCTGAGGCAACCCACTGAACTCCTAAATCAATTAAACCTGATTCGGCATCCAGCTCAATTGTAACCCCCTCTTTTTGCGAAGGAAGCGAAACGGATTCTCCTTTTGCCCGTACCATCATGATTTCCCATGTGCCCGAACTTAAAACAGGTTCGTTGATGGAAGCGCCTGAACCATAGACCGCAAATTGGGTATCGTGTCCGGCAGCAACAACGGGAATTCCGGCTTTGATGCCCAGTTCGTTAGCGGCTGAAGAGGTAACCTTACCGACAACTGCTCCGGGTTCAACCAGCTTGGGGAAAACAGAAGTCGTAAGGCCAATATCTGAAAGAATTTCTTTTGAAAAATTGCGTTTTTTTAGATCGGTAAGCATAGACGTGCCGGCCATTGTTGCGTCTGAAACAAACTCGCCTGAAAGTTTTTGCAGGATAATGGAGGGCATAAATACATAATGATCCATCCCTTCGAGAACTTCGGGACGATTTTCTTTAAGCCATACTAATTTATTGATGGTATTGAAATGATAGGGCTGTAACCCGGTGATTTGATAGAGACGCAGCGGATCGATATATTTATCGATTTTATTCATTACGTCTACCGTGCGGCTACATTGCCAGGAAATGACGGGATAACAAAGCGTACCATCCTTACGCATTGCAGCGCCATCAACCCCAAAAGTAGTTACCGTGACAGCTCCGATCTCAATATCTTTGAGCGAATGCATTACCTGCTGAGAACAGGAGATAAACTTTTGCCAGATCTCTTCAATATCCCAGATTAGTCCTCCTTTATACAAAGGGTCGTTAACGGTTCGGTTGGGTAAAACATGAGCTGCTAAAATCTTACCGGATTCATCAACAGCAATGGC
>JAUZOX010000279.1 GCA_030706265.1 Bacteroidota bacterium
AAGTATTAATCGATAAGTTTCTGAGAGATGCTCCACGTATGCCCCGTCCAAAGCAGGAATTCTTCAATCCGGTTAATCTTGCATCCCGGTCACTCGTAGAAAACGAAGACTTTTATACAGAAACTTATGCATCAATTTGTTTAAAGCAAGGTAATGTTGCTAAAGCAATGAAAATATATGAAAAATTAAGTTTGAAATATCCGGAAAAAAGCAGTTACTTTGCAGGCCTGATTGATAATATCAAGAAAGAGAAGAAAATTTAATTTAAAGAATTAAGAATATGTACGTTTTTGTATCAATCCTCATCCTGATTGTGTGCGTCCTGCTGGCATTGGTAGTGTTAGTTCAGAACTCAAAGGGAGGTGGTTTAGCTTCAAACTTTGCCGGTTCAAGCCAGATTATGAGTGTAAGGAAAACTGCGGATTTTCTCGAAAAAGCAACATGGACACTTGCAATTATATTGCTCGTTCTCAGTCTTATGTCTGTTTTTGCTATTCCTCGTAATAACGCCCAGGTTCAGACACAACAAACCAATCAGCCTGCTGCACCAATGCAGCCGATGCATAACAACTAATCCAAGATTTTTATCAGATTTAAAGTGTCAGAATGTCATAAGCGTTCTGACACTTTTTGTTTTAAATGAAATAAGAAAACCATTCTCCTGGCGGGGCTGACATCTGAAATAAGGAAATAATGACAGATTGTGATCAGATATCATCTTTGGCATAAAATGTGACAGGTTGGATTCGACAAATAAAATTTTAGAAAAGTTTAATGTCTCACTCAAATATTTAAAAAAATGGCAAATGTTAAGATTAAACCATTAGCAGACAGAGTCCTGGTTGAACCAGCTGCAGCAGAGTTAAAGACTGCAGGTGGAATTATTATTCCCGACACAGCTAAAGAAAAACCACAAAAAGGTGTTGTGGTAGCCGTTGGTAACGGTAAAAAAGATGAACCCATTACAGTTAAAGAAGGTGATACTGTTCTTTATGGCAAGTATGCCGGAACAGAAATAAATCTCGATGGTAAGGATTATCTTATCATGCGCGAATCAGATATTTTGGCAATTATTTAATTGTTTAGTATTAAGTTAAATTCATAAAAGAATAGCAAAATGGCTAAAAATATTATTTTTGAACTTGAGGCCCGCGACGCACTGAAACGAGGTGTTGATGCCTTGGCAGATGCCGTTAAAGTTACATTAGGTCCTAAGGGACGTAATGTTATTATTGATAAAAAATTTGGCGCTCCTGCTGTTACCAAAGACGGCGTTACCGTTGCGAAAGAAATTGAACTGAAAGATGCTGTTGAAAACATGGGTGCCCAGATGGTCAAGGAGGTTGCTTCCAAGACTTCTGATGTTGCCGGTGATGGAACAACGACTGCAACCGTTTTGGCTCAGGCTATCGTTACTGCAGGTTTGAAGAACGTCATTGCAGGTGCAAACCCGATGGATCTGAAGAGAGGTATCGATAAAGCAGTAATCAGTGTCATTGACACGCTGAAAGCAATGTCACGTGAGATTGGGGATACCAACGAAAAGATCGAACAGATTGCAACAATCTCTGCAAATAATGACAACGTAATCGGTAAACTCATTGCAGAAGCAATGGCCAAGGTTAAAAAAGAAGGTGTTATCACCATCGAAGAAGCAAAAGGTACTGAAACAACTGTAAAGGTTGTGGAAGGTATGCAATTCGATCGTGGTTACATTTCTCCTTATTTTGTTACCGATACCGAGAAGATGGAATCAGTTTATGAAGATCCGTTTGTACTGATCTACGACAAAAAGATTTCAAGCATGAAAGATCTGCTTCCAATCCTCGAAAAAGTTGTTCAGACAGGCAAGGCTTTGGTTATCGTTGCAGAAGACGTTGACGGTGAAGCATTGGCTACCCTGGTCGTTAATAAACTGCGTGGTTCATTGAAGATCGTTGCTGTAAAAGCACCAGGCTTCGGTGATCGTCGTAAGGCAATGTTGGAAGATATTGCTATTCTTACCGGTGGTACTGTTATTAGTGAAGAAACGGGTTATAAACTCGAAGATGCCGATATCAGCTACCTGGGCCGCGCTGAGAAAATATCAGTTGATAAAGACAATACCACTATCGTGAGCGGTAAGGGTACGAAAGAAATGATCGAAGCACGTATAAATCAAATTAAGGCTCAAATCGAATCAACTACATCTGACTATGACCGTGAAAAACTACAGGAACGTCTTGCTAAATTAGCAGGCGGTGTTGCCGTTATTCAGGTTGGTGCTGCCAGCGAAGTTGAAATGAAAGAAAAGAAAGACCGCTTTGATGATGCATTGCACGCTACTCGTGCAGCCGTTGAAGAAGGAATTATCCCTGGTGGAGGTGTTGCATTCTTACGTGCAATTCCGGGTCTGGATAATCTTAACGGTGCCAATGAAGACGAAACAACCGGTATTGCTATCATAAAACGTGCTATTGAAGAACCACTTCGTCAGATTGTAAAGAACTGCGGACTCGAAGGTTCTGTAATCGTACAGAAAGTTAAAGAAGGTAAAGGCGACTTTGGATTCAATGCCCGCACAGAAGTATACGAAAATCTTTATGAAGCTGGTGTTATCGATCCTACTAAGGTTGCACGTGTTGCTATCGAAAATGCAGCCTCAATTGCAGGTATGCTTTTGACAACCGAATGTGTAATCTCAGACATCAAGGAAGACAATCCCGCTCCAATGCCTAACCCGGGTATGGGTGGTGGTATGGGTGGAATGTACTAATCTCCGGTACACTTCAGTCTTTAAATTTTATGAAAGGCTCTCCAATTTGGGGAGCCTTTCTTTTTTCTTCTGAAAATAGTTTTATTAAATTGGTCGTTTGGGACTCTCACCATTCTTGGCCCAAGTTTAGGCGTAAGCATATTTGGTACAAGTTTAGGCGATAGCCGTAACTTGTACCAAATATGCGATTAAGGACTTTTATAAGGATTGGGGCTTAAATAAACCCTTCCACTCCGGCTTACGGTTTCGATAGTCAAGCCCGCAATGACAGTATGGATTAAACCTCATTTGGTCACGGAATGGCTGACTTATCGAACCATTCCTTTCTTTTTCCGGTCCGGATTGGCGCTGCGTTCAAACCTGAGCCAAGAAATCCTAAAATCCTGCGCCGTTCCGGCTTAAAATCATTAAATAATGTTTTCAGGTTCGGTAAGGAACCTCATGGCCAAGGTCATATGTTTGCCGTATCAATGCCGTATTTTTGCCAAATGACTGTATACGGCGTAAATGCTGCATTGATACGACAAACAATTGGCCTGTTTTTGGCTTAAATCATAACATTCAAAGAATTTTGTGATTGATTCATAATGTGAATTCGGTTTTCTTTGATATAACCGGAACCATGAAAAACTTCTTTTTATACGAAAATAATTTGATTAAATGGGTCAGATGGAACTCGCATGCAAGAATTTTATACGATAATTATTTTATTAATAGGTCGTATAGAGCTCGCATGTATGCTCGGTTCATCTGTGTTTGTGATTTCAAAACATGCCCGTTTCATATCAGTTATAATGTTTTTGCCTAAATGGAGGTGAATAGAGTTATTTTTGTACCATAACAACTTAACCTAAAGAAATGATACACTCTGATGCGTTTACAATTTCCGGAACAATAGCCGATGTCGTTAATAGTAGGCTGTATAAAGGTGTCATGACAGTGAGCGGAGGGCATATAATTGCCATCGCCGAAACCGATACAGTAGCCGATCAATTCATCATACCGGGGTTTATCGATTCCCATGTTCATATCGAAAGTTCCATGTTACTGCCTTCGGAGTTCGCACGTCTTGCTTCAGTGCATGGCACCGTTGCAACTGTTTCAGATCCACATGAAATAGCCAATGTACTTGGTGTAGATGGCGTTAAATTTATGATTGCAAACGGATCCAGCGTTCCGTTCAAATTTTTCTTTGGGGCTCCTTCCTGCGTCCCTGCAACCTCTTTTGAAACATCAGGTGCAATCATCAATGCCGGTCAGGTAAAAGAATTGCTTCAGATGGATGAAATTCATTTTTTGTCAGAGATGATGAATTTTCCGGGAGTCCTGTTTGAAGACGAAGAGGTGATGGCCAAACTGGAAGCTGCAAAAAAGGCAGGTAAACCCGTTGATGGTCATGCTCCAGGTCTTCAAGGTGAGGATATGGTAAAATATGCTTCGGCAGGAATCACAACAGACCATGAATGCTTTTCCATAGAAGAGGCAATTGGAAAAATCAATGCCGGTATGAAAATATTGATCCGTGAAGGGAGTGCAGCCCGAAACTTTGATGCTTTGGTCGATCTGTTAAAGGATCATGCCGATATGGTCATGTTTTGTTCTGACGACAAGCACCCTGATGATCTTTTAAAAGGACATATCAATCTTTTAGCACGACGGGCTGTGGCCTTGGGGTATGATCCGATAAAAGTGCTGCGATGCTGCTCCCTCAATCCTGTTCGCCATTACGGTCTTAATGTAGGACTCTTACAGGCTGGCGACCCGGCTGATTTTGCAGTCGTAAAAGATCTCAAGAATTTCGATGTCCTTCAAACCTATATCAATGG
>JAUZOX010000028.1 GCA_030706265.1 Bacteroidota bacterium
AATTACTTTTTGAAACAAATGTACGAGGGCGAATTTTTGGAAATGCGTTCTTCAAAAGAGACAAAAGTGATCAACCCCAATTTTTATGGGGCTAAATCTTTTTCTTACGGAAAAATCAATGCCTGCTATATCATCCGGGGCGGCACCGGCTATCAATATCTTTTAAATCAAAAGCCTTATTGGGGGGGCATCGAAGTACGGGCCTTCTTTTATGTCGGGGCTGAAGTTGCCCTTGCCAAGCCGGTATATATGAAAGTAGTCACTTCATCCGGCACCGCACCCGATGTAACCTATAGCCTGACTACAAAACGATATGATCCCACGACGCAAGATCCCACCTCCATTTATAGCAAAGCATCTTTCTTCATGGGAATAAATAAAATAAGACCATATCCCGGTATATACGCCAAGATAGGAACCAATTTTGAATACGGAACATACAATACAAAGACGACTGCGATTGAAGCAGGGGCGATTCTGGACTATCACCCCAAAGCAGTTCCTATAATGGCTTTTATTAAAAACCCGAATCTGATTCCAACGGTCTATATCAGTTTTCATTTTGGTAAGCGCTACAACTAACCTTCGCCGACATCAAGATGAATCCTTCCAAAATATCCCAGGGCAGCCACAACGGCAGCCCCTACACCTTAAAAACAACCCTAAATGAAATCTGCTGCTAAGTTTATTAGTTTAATACTCATTGTATCTTTCTGGTTGCCAACACTGGCACAGTCCCAGGAAAAAGGATTTAATTTTACTACCATTGCCGACATCAAGACGACTCCGGTAAAAGACCAGTTCAAGTCGGGGACTTGCTGGAGTTTTGCCACGACCTCTTTTGTGGAAACGGAATTGCTTCGGATGAACAAGGGAGAGTATGATCTTTCGGAAATGTACTTTGCCCGTTATGCTTACGAGGGAAAAGCCGACAAATATGTCCGCAGGCAGGGAACGGCTAACTTTGGCCCCGGTGGTCAGGCACATGATGTTATGAACGTGATCCGCCAACACGGGTTTGTGACCAATGCCGCCTACACCGGATTTGCAGCCGAGCCCAATCATATTCACAATGAAATGGATGCCGCGCTGAAGGCCTATGTTGATGTGGTCAAAGACAAAAAGAACGGACACATCACCCCGGTTTGGAAAGACGCTTTTAATGCCCTGCTGGATGTTTACCTGGGTAAATTACCCACTGCCTTCAGCGTGAACAACAAATCCTACGACCCCGTCTCCTTTGCAAAGTCCACCGGGTTTAATCCCGATGATTATATCGAAATCACTTCATATAGCCATGTTCCTTTTTACAAGAAAGTGATGATCGATATTCCGGATAACTGGTCACAGGATCTTTATTATAACCTACCCCTGGATGAAATGATCGAAGTCATCGAATCGGCTTTGAAAAACGGCTATTCGGTATGCTGGGACGGCGATGTAAGCGACAAGGGATTTTCGCACAAGAACGGCCTTGCAATAGCACCTGAAAGTGAGCCTAAGTCGATGGAAGGGACCGAAAGAGCCCGTTGGGAAAATCTAAGTGATACCGACAGGATGGCCCAGCTGTATTCATTCTCCGGGCCGGTACCCGAAAAGAAAGTCACCCAGGAGGTACGTCAGCAAGCTTTCGACAGCCAGCAAACCACCGATGATCACCTGATGCATATCACGGGGATGGTCAAAGACCAGAACGGCACGGTGTATTTCAAGACGAAAAATTCATGGAACAGCAATAGCAATAAGATGGGTGGCTATTTAAACATGAGCGAACCTTACATCAGAATAAATACAATTGCCGTATTGGTTCATAAAAACGCAATTTCCAAGACAATTTTAACAAAACTTGGTCTTTAATTGCATGATTCAGAATGAATGGAGCGCCTGACATGGTTTTCAAACCTTTCAGGCGCTTTATTTTTTTATATTTAAAATGCTTATCTCCAATAGATCAAGTTTTATTAACAACTTTTACATTTTCATTTAACATTTTTTAACAGCCTATAATTCAAGTATCATAACGGCTCCAACTATTTTTGTGTCACTAAAAAACGATAAAAATTATGATCGAAACGGACATCAAGGAACTAAACGAACGCATTCAGCGTGAGAGTGCCTTTGTCGATATGATCTCCATGGAAATGGGGAAAGTGATTGTCGGGCAGAAACACATGGTTGAACGCCTGCTGATTGGTTTATTGTCCAACGGACACGTCTTACTCGAAGGGGTTCCGGGATTAGCAAAAACGTTAGCCATCAAATCGCTTGCTGGAGTTATAGACGCTAAATTCAGTCGTATTCAGTTTACCCCGGATCTGCTTCCGGCCGACCTAGTCGGAACATTGATTTACAGCCAAAAGCGGGAAGAATTTGAAGTAAGAAAGGGACCCGTCTTTGCAAACTTCGTATTGGCAGATGAAATAAACCGTTCACCGGCAAAAGTACAAAGCGCTCTGCTTGAGGCAATGCAGGAACGACAGGTCACAATTGGTCAACAATCGTTTAAGCTTCCGGATCCTTTTTTAGTACTGGCAACTCAAAACCCCATTGAACAGGAAGGAACCTATCCGCTTCCGGAAGCTCAGGTCGACCGTTTTATGCTGAAGGTGGTGATCAAATACCCTCAAAAAGAAGAGGAAAAGAAAATCATGCGTCAGAATATTACCTCTACTTTTCCCGAGACGCATCCGCTCATTAGCCCTGAAGACATCGTCAAGGCCAAAAATGTAACCCGGGCCGTTTATCTGGATGAAAAAATTGAAAATTATATTACCGATATCGTTTTTGCATCACGGTTCCCCGAAGACTACAAGCTTGGTAAATTCAAGAGCATGATCAGCTTTGGAGCTTCTCCGCGTGCAAGCATCAACCTCGCTCTGGCAGCCAAGGCCTATGCCTTCATCAAGCGTCGCGGTTACGTGATTCCTGAAGATGTACGTGCCATTGCCCACGATGTGTTGCGCCACCGTATCGGACTCAGCTATGAGGCAGAAGCTGAAAACGTCACCACAGAGGATATCATCAACGAGATCCTGAACATGGTTGAAGTACCCTAATCGAGAAATGGAAACTACAGATATCCTTAAGAAGGTTCGAAAGATTGAAATAAAGACCCGGGGGCTTTCACGTCATATTTTTTCGGGGCAATATCACAGTGCCTTTAAAGGAAAAGGGATGGCTTTCAGCGAGGTACGCGAGTACCAGTATGGCGATGATATCCGGGATATCGACTGGAATGTCACGGCACGCTTTAATCACCCTTATGTTAAAATCTTTGAAGAAGAACGGGAACTGACGGTGATGTTGCTGATCGACGTCAGTGGATCCAATGCTTTCGGAACCCTTTCAAAGCTGAAAGAAGATCAAATGACTGAAATAGCAGCGGTGCTGGCCTTCTCTGCGATTAACAACAACGACAAGGTCGGAGTGATTTTCTTTAGTGATAAAATAGAAAAATTTATTCCTCCTAAAAAAGGGTCTAAACACATTCTACGTATAATCAGGGAATTAATTGATTTCAAAACAGAGAGTCACCGGACCAATATCAGTGTTGCTTTACAATATCTGACTAACGCTATCAAAAAAAGATGTACGGTATTTGTGATTTCAGATTTCATGGATCCCGGATTTGAAACAGCGCTGAACATTGCCGGAAACAAGCATGACCTGGTTGCACTCAGGGTTTATGATCATCGTGAGACCGAGCTGGTCAACGTAGGAATGGTTAAGATGTTAGATAATGAAACCGGGGATCAGGTATGGATCGACACGGCACGCAAGTCAATTCGTGAAGCTTACCGCAAGTGGTGGTTAAATTCTGACAGGCAGATTACAACCCTTTTCAACAAAACCAGGACCGATTACACAAATATTGCCACTGATCAGGATTATGTCAAACCATTGATTAAACTTTTCAAACAGCGTGAAGCGCGAAAATAGTGGTTGCTAAAACGAAACGAAATCTATGATTCGCTCTATTAAGATATTACTGCTGCTTTTTGCAGTATTTTTTTCTATAACTGTAACGGCCCAACAGAATCAATCCGGCGTGAAAGCGGCTGTCAAAGCCGATACCATACGACGGCTGATAGGTCAACAAGTTGTCTTGACGATTAATGTCCAGGCCCCTAAGGCTCAAAAGATCCTATGGCCTGTGATACCCGATTCGATAGGGAAACTGGAGGTGATCAGTCGTACGCCCATTGACACAACCCGTGGGGCGGAAAAAGGCTGGAAATCGTACAGCCAAAAGCTGACCGTCACTTCATTCGACACCGGCTATATCACATTTCCCAAACTGCCTTTCAGGACCGGATCAGGAAAAGATACCGCTTCGGTTCTTTCGGATTCCGTGTTATTAAAATACACCGGGGTTGCTATTGACACTACCAAATCCATCAAAGATATCAAGGGAATCATGCGTGCCCCTCTTACCGCCAGCGAGATCATGCCATGGCTTTTGGGTATCATGATATTGGGTGCCATTGCCGTTATCGCCTACACTGTTTATTTGAGAAAAAAGAGTAAGAAACCGTTCATCCTGTTCAAACCTAAACCCGATCTCCTCCCCCATGAGGTGGCATTGGAAGCGTTAAATCATCTCAAGAATGAGGCGATTTGGAAAAATGGACGGTTCAAAGAATATTACACTGGACTTACCGACATATTGCGAACTTATTTAGATAAGCGTTATGGCGTCAATGCCCAGGAAATGACTTCGGATGAAATCATGGAAGCCATGAACGGTCAAACCACGGATGGCTTAATGGGCCGGTTGAAAGAGCTGTTCTTTACGGCCGATATGGTGAAGTTTGCCAAGGGAATTCCCGAACCGCATGAGAACGAAACCAATCTGGATACTGCCTATGATTTTGTGGAAAACACCAAACTGGTACCCGCTGTAATACCACCGGTTGTTGATACCACAAAAACAAATGTTACAACTACAAATACACTGACGAAATAAAAGCTGATAATGTTTAACCATATTCTTTTTGCATCACCTGACTACTTTTACCTGCTGTTGCTCATCCCGGCAATCGTAGTTTGGTATGTATTTCGTTTTCGTAAAAGTCAGCCTTCAATGCGGGTATCGAGTACCTTGCCTTTTAAAAAGATCAACCGTGGCAACAAGACGTGGCTGTTTCATGGGTTGTTTGTTTTAAGGATGCTGGCGCTTGTGCTCATTATCGTTGCACTGGCAAGACCGCAGAGTACTTCAAGCCATAATGACGTGAGTGTCGAGGGGATTGACATCGTACTGGCAATGGATATTTCAGGAAGTATGATGGCACAGGACTTTTCACCCAACAGGATCGAGGCGGCAAAAGAAGTTGGAATCGACTTCATCAATGGCCGTCCTGACGACAGGATCGGGTTGGTTGTGTTTAGTGGAGAGAGTTTTACCCAATGTCCGTTGACGACAGACCACAATGTTTTGATCAATCTGTTTCATGATCTGCACAGCGGGATGATTGATGACGGAACGGCACTGGGTGACGGTCTGGCAACGGCAGTCAATCGTTTGAAGGAAAGCAAGGCGATCAGCAAGGTCATTATATTACTCACCGATGGTGTAAACAACATGGGCTCGGTCGATCCGGTCTCTGCTGCCGAGATAGCAAAACTATACGGCGTACGCGTTTATACGATCGGGGTCGGCACACACGGTTATGCTCCTATTCCTGTCCAGACCCCTTTTGGTATGCAGATCCAGAACATGGAGGTTCAGATCGACGAACCATTGCTGGAACATATTGCCCAAATGACGGACGGCAAGTATTTCAGGGCTGTTAACAAGACTGCACTATCCGAGATCTACAAGGAAATTGACCGAATGGAGAAATCGAAAATCGAAGTTACCGAATTCAGGAAGAAGAGCGAGGTATTTATGCCATGGGCGCTGGGCGGAATCATATTGTTGATTACTGAACTCCTGCTCCGTTACACTTTATTCAGAAGGTTACCTTAATTTAATGATTGGCTATGTTGAGATTTGAACATCCATATTATTTCTATCTGTTTGCACTGATTCCATTGCTATTTGTGCTATACCTGCTTATGGCCCGATGGAAAAAACGTGCCTTGCAAAGATTTGGAGACCCTGAAATCGTTAAGACGTTGATGCCTGACTACTCACGCAAACGTCTGTTCTATAAATTTATCTTCTTGCTGCTTTCCTTCTCTTCACTGGTCCTTGCATTGGCCAATCCACAGATCGGTTCACGGTTTGAAAAGGTAGAACGCAAGGGAATCGATATCATGATTGCGCTTGATGTTTCGAACTCGATGTTGAGCGAAGACATTCAGCCCAACCGTATCGAGCGTGCCAAACAAGCCGTCTCGCGTCTGATTGATAACCTGGTCAACGACCGTATCGGTTTGGTTGTCTTTGCAGGTAAGTCGTATACTCAAATGCCCATCACGACGGACTATGCTGCTGCACGGCTCTTCCTGTCGGGCATCAATCCCGGAATGGTCCCGACACAAGGAACAGCGATCGGAGATGCCATCGACTTATGTTCCAGTTCTTTTGGAGAGAGCAAAAAATCGAAAGCCATCATTATCATTTCGGATGGTGAAAATCACCAGGACGATGCTGTCAGCGCTGCCAAAAAGGCATACGATCACGATATCCGGGTTTACACGGTAGGAATCGGATCACCGGAGGGCGCACCCATCCCGATGATCATCAATGGGAACAATGCAGGTTACAAAAAGGATAAGGATGGCAATACAATCATCTCGAAGATGAATCCGGATGCGCTGCAAGAGATTGCAACAGCCGGATCAGGGATATACGTCAACGGTAACAGCACAAACAGTTTACAGGCTGTAATGGATAACATTGATAAGCTTGAAAAATCGAGTATCGATAGCAAGGTGTTTTCAGAATACGAGGACCGCTTCCAATATTTCCTGGTGCTGTCATTTTTGCTGTTGATTTGTGAAATATTCATATTTGAGCGAAAGGCTCATTGGGCTGATCGTATCAAATTGTTTGATTAAGGAGGAATCACACATGTCTAAGAAAATCAATTTCGTTGTAGTACTCCTGCTGAGCATGCTCATTCTGCCTGTGTCATCGTATGCACAGCAGGCGCGATCTTTGATCAGAAGAGGAAACAGCTTTTATGATGATAACAAATATAAAGAGGCTGAAATAAATTACCGCAAGTCTGTAAAAGCAGATTCCAATTCCATACGCGCCAATTATAACCTTGGAAATGCACTTTACAAACAGGATAATTACAAAGAAGCCCTTCAATATTATCAGTCATCGGCTAAAAACTTGGCTGGCAAGAAGATATTCAAAACTTCGACGATGGCAATGAATCTGCACAATTTGGGAAATGCATTGCTAAAAACGAATCAATACCAGGATGCCGTCAACGCATACAAAGGAGCGCTCAGATTAAATCCCAATGATCAGGACACGCGGTATAACCTGGCCTATACCCTTGAAAAGCTGAAACAACAACAACAGCAAAACAAGAATAACAAACAGGGTAACGACAAGGATAAAAATAAAAAGGATCAGAATAATAAGAATCAGAACCAGAAAAACGATCAAAACAAGAACCAGGATCAAAACAAGAATCAACAAAACAATCAGAACAAACAACAAAACCAACAGCAGCCCAATAAGCTTTCGAAGGAAGATGCCCAACGTATGTTGGATGCCTTGAAAAACGATGAAAAGAAGACGCTGGATAAACTGCAAAGGCAAAAAGCAAAGGCTGCCCCTGTATACATTGAGAAAGATTGGTAACTTTGAAACTAAATAAGACAACGCTAATTATGCTTGACAAACGAAGAAAGCCATCCTTTATTACAGGATTTCTCCTGCTGTGGATTCTTATGTTTCCCACAGCACTACTTTATGCAGCAGATATCGAATTCGTTGCAAACGGTCCGCACGAAGTAAGCCTGGGAGAACAATTTGAGATTTCTTATTCAGTAAACGGAAATGGAAGCAGCTTTATCGGACCCCAAATAACTGGTTTTTCAGTCCTCTCCGGTCCCAATCCTTCCACCAGTTCGAATGTCCACATCATCAACGGACAAATGACACAATCGATCTCCACCAGTTTCAGCTTCTATTTGCAGGCAACTCAACTGGGTACCTTCACGATACCGGGTGCCAGCATCACCGTAAATGGCAGGAGATACAAATCGAATTCCCTCACGATTAAGGTTGTAAAAGGACAGACTTCAGCAGCAAGGCAACAACAGGCACAAAGCGGTACAACGGTAGCGACATTGGGAAACAAGGATGTCTTCCTGAAGGCTTCCGTAAGTAAAAGTAATCCTGTTGAAGGCGAACAAGTCATCGTCAGTTACAAAATATATACCCGGGTCCCCATTCCGGAATACCAGGTAACTAAAGTACCTTCAAGCGTTGGTTTTTGGGCACAGGACTTACTGGATGCAAACTATAGACCAAAGCAGTTCACCGAGCGCATAGGCGGACAGCCGTATGCAGTGGCAGAAATCAAAAAAGAAGCTTTATTTCCACAGAAAGCAGGCAAGCTGATCATCCAGCCTATTGAGGTGGATGTCGTTGCGCAAATGGCAGTTAAACAAAGTAAGAAGAAACATTCGACAGACCCTTTCGGCAACGATCCTTTCTTCGATAGTTTCTTTAACGATGTTTTTTCAGGCCCACAGGTTGAACAGGTTAAAAAGAGCCTGGTCTCCAACAGCCTTGCGATTAACGTTCAGTCCCTTCCGAATGCAAAAGGCGAATCAGGAAAACCAGCCGATTTCACGGGCGCAGTTGGAAAATTCAATTTATCTACCAAAGTAGATAAGACAGCCGTCAAGGCTGACGAACCCATTACCCTTAATGTTACGATCTCGGGGAAGGGAAATATTAAGCTCATCGACAATCCCAAGATTGTTTTTCCGTCAGACTTTGAAGTTTACGATCCCAAAATATCTGACAACGTCTCAACCTCAAGCGGGGGGATTACAGGTACCAAATCGTTCGAATATATTCTGATTCCCAGAAACCCCGGAAAGTTTACGATTAAACCGATCAGTTTTACTTTCTATGACCTGGATCAACACCGTTATATTACCCAGACCTCTCCTGCTTACACTTTCAATGTAAGCAAGGGTGAAGGGAAAATGTATACATCCAGTGGCAGTCAAGACCTGACGTTACGCGATAGTGATATCCACTTTATCAAGCAAGGCGATCCGAAGTTAAAGATGGCGGGTGAATATTTCTATAAGTCTCCCCTGTTCTGGATCTGGCTCATCTTACCCGCTTTGCTCTTTGCCACACTCTTGATCCTGATGAAAAACGAGCTCAAGAAAAGGCGTGATGCTGCCTTGATGAAAAACAGGCGGGCAACAAGGATGGCGCGTAAGCGGATGTCAAAAGCCAAGTCATTCCTGGTGGATAAGAACAGTGATCTGTTTTATGAAGAAGTTTCTCAGGCACTGTGGAATTATCTGAGTGACAAGTTCTACATCCAACGTGCTGAACTCTCAATGGAAACCGTAAGAGAGACCCTGCTCCAAAAGAATGTATCGGAGAGCGTGGTTGATGAATTAATCAAGATGCTGGAACATTGTGAATTTGCCCGATTTGCACAAGCAGGGAAAGCCAGTGATTTGCAGCAGGTTTACGATTCAGCCGTTACCTTGATCACCACTATTGAAAATAAACCTAAATAAGTTACAGAAGATGAATACAATGAGAAAGATATGCTTGCTGGTGGCAATGATATTACCCATGTATCTTTGGGCTGTAACACCGGAGCAACAGGCTTCGGATGCAAACAGGGCTTATTATGCCGGTCATTATGACCATGCTGCGGCTCTTTATGAGAAACTCTCTCAGGCTGGTTTTGCTTCGCCCGTATTATTTTACAATCTCGGCAATGCCTATTTCAAATTGGGAAACATGCCCATGGCGATCCTCTATTATGAGAAGGCACATAAGCTGGCTCCGGCCGATGACGATATCACCCACAATATCCGTTTAGCCAATACCCGTCTCGTGGATAAAATTGAACCGGTTCCGGTCCTCTTTTATATCCGCTGGTGGAATAGTGCCCGAAATATTTTCTCACCAGACGGTTTTGCCAAAACAAGTCTGACCTTGTTCAGTATCTTCTGGATTTTACTGGCTATCTATTTTCTTGCCAGAAGACGTGGCGTACGTATAACCTCTTTTTATTTTGCAATGCTCTTTTTGATTGCAGCCATCACGGGAATGATACTGGCTGCCGATACACATCACAATGCTCTTAACCCTGATGAGGCAATCGTCATGGAGGCGTCGGCAAGCGTTAAGAGTTCACCCGATGACAAGAGTGTGGATGTATTTGTGGTCCACGAAGGAACAAAAGTGACGGTGATGGATAGGATCGGTGATTGGAAAGAAGTTCGGATTGCAAATGGAAATTCGGGTTGGATTCAAACAAAAACCATCCGCGAAATCTAAGCTCCCTTTTCATGACCCGCATAGGAATTCTGTCGGACACACACGGATATATCCATCCCAGGATATTTGAGTTTTTTTCAGAAGTCGACGAAATATGGCATGCCGGTGATATCGGCAACCTGAAGACGGCTTTTGAATTGGCGGCCTTTAAACCGCTTAAGGCTGTTTATGGCAATATTGACAACGCGGAGACCAGGCTGACCTATCCCCTGACGCAATCCTTCACCACAGAAGCGGTGAAGGTGATCATGACCCATATTGCGGGAACCGCTCACTCTTACTCGGAACTGGTTAAGGAAATGATCAGCGTCCACCAGCCGGGAATCCTGGTGTGTGGACATTCACACATTCTTAAGGTTAAGTACCAACCCAAAGAAAAGCTGCTGCACATCAACCCGGGAGCTGCCGGTGTATCCGGATTTCATCACGTAATAACTGTGATCCGCCTCGAAATCGACGGCAGCAAGATTCAAAATATGGAAGTCCTTGAACTGGAAAGGAAGATGGTATAATAGCTTACCGGATACGGTCGACAGATTTGATCAATCTTTCGTCTTTGTTGATGGCATACATTGCCAAAATTTGAAAGATCATGGAGATGATCGGAAACAGCGACCCAATTTCATAGTTGATGTCCATCTTGATCTGTTTTGCCAAATGATCGCCGTATACAAAATACATGAGCGCTATAAATATAACATTCAGCATCAGGGCTATGCGGGTAAGCCGGACCTGAAGCGGCCTTTTTTTATATAATCCGATGATGATCAGGGAAAGCAATAGCGTTACAACATTCATTATGATTAAAGGCCACGTCGGGATATTCTCCAGAACGCTGAACTTGGAAAAACCGGTGATTTTAAAGATAACTAAATCCTGAATGTTGCTTAAATTTGCAAGCGGAAAAAAGAAAACCAGCCCAAGTGCTACTGCGGCCAAAAAGAGATAGAGACTTTGAATTCGCTGAATCATATGAATTAAATTTTATGATGCAAAGATAGCTGATTTGTAAAGTATAAGAAATAACTTTCGCTGTTTATCATGAACAAATTACAAAATTTTTCTTCAATAGACACCCTGCTATGGGATTGGAACGGTACATTATTGGATGATGTCGAGATCTGCTTGACAGCCATGAACAGGATGCTCGCCCATCGCAAGATGTCAATGGTCACCCGTGATTTTTATTATAAGCACTTTACCTTTCCTGTTAAAAGGTATTATGAAGCTTTGGGGTGGGATTTCACCAGAGAAAGCTTTGACGATATATCGGTGGAATTCATGGCAAACTATGACGCGTTATTCAATAGTTCTCCCCTTCATCCAAACACTTTTGAAACGCTCAAATACTTTAAATCACATTCTTTTAAACAAATTGTGGTATCGGCCCTGGAGCAAAACCGGCTGAAAGAATCGCTTGCAATCCATGGGCTCGATCAATTCTTTGAGGCAGCCTATGGTATAGAGAATATCCTGGGAGGCGGCAAGATACACATGGCTAAAAAAATGTTGGCAGAACAGAAGTTAATTCTGGAAAAGACATGTATGATCGGAGATACCGAACATGATCTTGAAGTAGCCCAGGCTATCGGTACACACTGTGTTTTGATCGCACACGGCCATCATACCTATGAAAGGTTACAAGGACTCCCCGTTCCGGTTGTGCATAATTTCAATGAACTGAAAGATGCTTTTATATAACCGGGAATTTACAAGTCTGGCATGTGAAGTCGTAAAAAAAGCCATTGCCATTTTACTCTAATCACCCGTTCAGTGATTAAGTTGGACGTTTTGAGTTTACGCATGAGATCAGCAAGCTGAATTTCCCACTGCTCATTTGATGAAGGTTAAAAGAGCAGTCTTAATATTGGGGTGGCTCAGGAAGCTTGATCGTATCATTTTCTACCGGTAAGGATCCATTACGGGAAATCAAAATTCCATTATGGAATTCCTCCGTCCTGATCGTTTTGCCGGCCTCATCGTAATAAAACCATTTTCCATCCTGAATTCCTTTACTATACCCCCCACTGATCATAACTTTGTTTGAGGGAAAATAATATTCCATTTTTCCCTCAGGCAGGTTGTTCTGATACGTAATTACCGATTTCAGTTTTCCGTCGGGAAAATAACTTTTCCATATTCCGGATTTAAGGTTGTGCAGGTAATGCGCTTCCAGGTTAAGGGTTCCGTTTGGATAATAAGAGGTCCAATCCCCTTCCATGCTGCCGTTAACCCAATTTTCGCGTGCAAGGAGAACATTGGCTTCAGTATAATATTTCCACTCCCCATCTTTTTTCTTATTGACATAATTTCCTTCGGACATCTTTGCACCCGAAGGATAATAACTGATGGATGCAACCTTTTGTGCCCTGTCACTGAAAATAGACACGGCCTTTTTGGTACCATTGTCATAAAAATAAATGAATTCCCCATCGGGCAGTCCATCCTTGTAAGTACCTTGGAAGACCAGAACCGTACCGTCATATTTTTTCCAGAGTCCTTGCTTTTTGCCATTTGCATCAGTCTGGTTGATTTGTTTCACCTGGGAATAAACAATGGCAGAACTCGTCAGGAGAACAGCAATGAGGATCATTTTCATTCCGGAAGAATATTTAAACATTTTCATGAGCGGTTTATTTATTTTTGCATTACAAAATTATGCTTTCCTGAACAATTGGACATCAAACTTTCAATAATAACTGCACGTGAACAATCTTTCGTCTAAACTACTTGAAGCAGCCGTGAATGAGCTTGCAAAATTACCGGGTATTGGTAGAAAAACTGCGGTGAGATTAGCATTACATCTATTAAGGCAAAATGTTTCGGATGTGGAAGTGCTGGGCAATGCGTTGATCAAAATGCGGAGCGAAATTTGTTTCTGCAAAATTTGTTTTAATGTCTCTGACACTGAAGTTTGTGATATTTGCAGTAATCCAGCCCGGGACAGCGGTGTGGTATGCGTGGTGGAGGACGTCCGTGATGTGATGGCTATCGAAAATACTTCACAGTACAAGGGGCATTATCATGTTCTGGGTGGTGTCATTTCGCCTATGGACGGTGTAGGTCCCGGAGATCTAAACATCGAGCCTTTGGTAAACCGTATCCGGGAGGGGAGCGTTAGAGAGGTCATTATGGCCCTATCGCCAACCATGGAGGGAGATACCACCAACTTTTATATCTATAAACGCCTGAAAGATCTTAAAGTACTTATCACCACAATAGCGCGGGGGGTTTCTATCGGTGACAATCTGGAGTATACGGACGAAATTACCCTGGGCAGATCTATTACAAACAGGCTTCCCTATGAAACCACCTTTAACCGGTAAGAAAACTTTCTCAGGCTTCTTTTTCTGTTTCTTTGATGATATCAAATATGGTGAGCTGGTTTTCATTCAAAAAGTAATCATCCGAATTACTTTGTAAGGTTGGGTTTTGATCCATAAACCCTTTTAACGCCATTTTGACAAACTGAATGGTGCCAAGGCCACTCTTCCGGCAATACTCGTCAATAGTCTTTTTTTGGTTATCTGTTACTTTAAATATAATGGAACGATACTTTATCTTTTTCTTTTTGATCTTTGGTGTTCTCATCATTTCTAAATAAGCGTGTAAAAGTAGATAATCTTTTAGCAAACAAAACATTGGTGTTAACAACTTTTGATTTTTGTTAGTAAAATCACAACACAGGGTATCTCTCTCGTGCTTTTGGATGTTTCAGGATAAAAATTAACATTTTTTAAGTAATGTCCATTATTTTTATCACATATGAATCCATCTTTCATAGCATAAAATATACGCCATACTTTAAAACTTCTATATCCCTGTAAAGTCATATCTTATTATATTACTACTACTTACATGTTTTTAATTCATAACAATATTTTTTGACGGATTGTTTTTGATTTTCATGTTTTCAGACTCATCTTAGGAGTGCAAGTCATGAATCACCATTTATATCATTGTATATGTGATCATTATCACTGAAACACCCAAAAATCATACTTTTTGCATAAAAAAAATAGCTCTTTTTAAACTTCTATATTAATCATTTGTTAATTTTGCATTCAAGTAATCCATTGCTTATTTACTTTATTATTAATTTAATTAGCAATACAATCTAAGCAAATCATGATTTTAAAATCAAAACTTAAAACTGCAAAG
>JAUZOX010000280.1 GCA_030706265.1 Bacteroidota bacterium
AAATGCAATCCATCAATGCCCTGAACAGTTTCTTTCCAATGGAAGTAATTGCGAAAAAATCGGAAGTCGATCAATTATTGGCCAGCCATAAAGACAAGGCGTATCTTCTGTTCCCGGAACTTCGCAGGTATTCTATCAGGATGACGGATGATCTTCCGTTCAGATGGATTCAAAATGGTCCCAATGGCACCCTGAAAGACAGCGCTTCCCGAAATGAATATTTCACTTTTCAGGCTGGCGTCTACTCCTTTCTTCAATCTTATTCCAATTGTAGCGTCTCCTTTTCGGATTTAAAGTCTTTAAACTATACCATCAAATCAAACGGATTTACATGTTTTAATACTGAAGGATTTGATTCAGAAGGGAAACATTTCCTAAAGATTTGTAAACTGGAAAAGGGAAAGATACAACCACTCTGGATGGGTATTCAGATTCCTGCTGAATCCAAAACAGGTTGGTACACCGCAACCATTACGGTTTCGCCTAAAGGATCAAAACCGCAAAGCTTTACACTGAGGCTCTTTGTGAAAGATGCTGTATTAAAAGATAAGGGGGATGATAATCCTTACGCCATGACCCGCTTACGCTGGCTGAATTCGAGACTTGCATTTGACGACGAGCTGGTTCCGCCTTATACGGCCCTGAAACGAAAGGGCAATACCATAGGCATTCTGGGACGTGAAGTCGAACTCGATCAAACAGGTTTCCCAAAACAGATCAATAGCTTCTATTCGGAAGAGATGACCCATTTCAATCCGGCGCCGGTTCATCTCTTACAGAATCCTGTCAAATTGATCGTTGAAGATGCGAAAGGACAGCCACTGCCTTTCAATTCCAAACCAATGGTCTATACAAAGGAGAAGCCGGGTGCGATAGCCTGGAAAAGCTCTTTAACGAATGCTATATTCAGTATGGCAGTCAATGCGCAGTTGGAATTTGATGGGTGCATGGAATACCAGGTCAGCCTGAAGGCCCTGAAGGATGCGACGTTGAATGATATTAAACTTCAAATTCCCTATACTGCTGAGGTGGCTCGGTACTTGATGGGGATGGGGCAGAAGGGAGGAGTGCGCCCCGATGCCTTTTCCTGGAAATGGGATCAGCAAAAGAACCAGGATGCGGTTTGGATAGGCGGTGTCAATGGCGGAATACAGGTCAGCCTGAAAGACACCAATTACGTCAGACCCCTGAACACCAACTTTTATTTACAGAAACCGCTCAATATGCCTCCGTCGTGGTTTAACGACGGAAAGGGAGGCTGCACGGTGCATTTAGAAAACAGCACCTATTTGTTCAGTGCATATAGTGGAAAAAGAGGCATCAAAAAGGGAGAAGTCCTGCATTTCAACTTCAGGTTACTCATTACGCCGTTTCATCTTCTTAACACGGACAGTCAATGGAGCACCCGCTTTTATCATAAGTTCAACGTGTTGGATTCTATTCAGCGTGAAGGGGCCAATACGGTTAATGTCCATCATGCAACCGAGATCAATCCTTTTATCAACTATCCATTCCTTCGTCCTGCCGAAATGAAAGCGTATGTCGATGATGCGCACTCCCGTAATATGAAAGTCAAGATCTATTATACGGTCAGGGAGTTGTCCAACAGTGCCCCTGAAATTTTCATGCTGAGGAGTCTTGGTGACGAAGTGCTGAGTTATGGAAAGGGAAACGGCTATTCCTGGTTGCAGGAACATCTGGATTCAAATTATATCGCAGCCTGGTTTGTACCTGCGCTTAAAGATGCCGCAGTTGTAAACAGCGGTGTATCACGCTGGCACAATTATTACGTGGAAGGGTTGAACTGGTTGACCCGTAATGTGGGTATCGATGGCCTTTACATCGATGATGTGGCATTTGACCGGACAACCATGAAAAGAGTCAGGAAGATATTGGACAACAATCGTCCGGGTGCCTTGATCGACCTTCACTCGGCAAACCAATACGATCGGAATGATGGTTTTGCCAGCAGTGCAAATTTGTATCTGGAGCATTTTCCCTTTTTAAACCGGCTTTGGTTTGGGGAGAATTTCGACTATAATTCACAACCGGATTACTGGTTGACCGAGATCTCCGGAATTCCCTTTGGATTGATGGGCGAGATGCTTCAGGACAATGGCAATCCGTGGAGGGGAATGGTATATGGTATGACCAACCGTCGTCCCTGGTCGGGAGATCCCAGACCAATCTGGAATGTGTGGGATAAGTTTGGTATGCAAGGCAGCGAAATGATCGGTTACTGGGTCTCAAGCTCACCGGTTAAGACCAATAATCCTGCAGTGTTGGTTACAATTTACAAAAAGGAACACAAAGTGCTTGTGGCCATAGCCAGCTGGGCCCAAAATGCCGAAAAAATAAGGTTGAATATTGACTGGAAGAAGCTGGGTCTTGATCCCTCCACGACAAAACTCACAGCCTGGGAAATCAAGGACTTTCAACCCGCCACCACGTTAAATCCTGACGATGAAATACCGGTACAACCCGGTAAGGGTTGGCTGTTTGTGATGGAATAAATAAAAAAGCCATAGTCAGTCAAAAGGAAAAGCGGCTGGCTATGGCCTTATATGAGGAGGCACGGTGATTATTTCAAGAACAATTCAATCACCGGTATTTCAACATTTGGTTTAAGGACTGGCAGCGAAATTAGAATATCTTCCGGACCCGTGCTTGGTTTTATCCCGCTGGCTTGCGTTGGGCTCATCCTTAGTTCTGATCCGTCGTGCAAGAACTGGGCATATTTTACTTTTCCGTTTAATCCCGGCAAGGTGATGTTTTGGAGCGGATATGACAGCAGGTGTATATAAAGCCGTTTCGTAACGGGATTATAGGTGTAGAGCGTATTGGACGGGGCCCTAAACTCATCAGGAGCCTCGGTGCAACCATAGATGGAACGGCTGTTCACCTTCATCCATTTTCCCATTCCATTCAGATGTTCTATGGCCCTGTAATCAAAGGTGCCTCTTGAAGTTGGTCCTACATTGAGCAACAGGTTTCCCCCCTTCGACACCGATTCGATCAGCAGCTCCAGTAACTGTTTGTTGTCTTTCCAGGAGGTTTCGTCCCGGTAATATCCCCACGACCCGGAAAAGGTCTGGCAAGTCTCCCAGGGTACTTTCTGTCCTTTGTATTCCGGACATTTACTGACTTTATACTGTTCCGGCGTTACAAAGTCCCATCCACCTTCTGTATCCGTCAAATCCAAACGATCGTTGACCACGATATCGGGTTGAAGCTGTCGAACCATCTTCAACAGATTTTCAGAATCCCAATCGTCCTTTCCCTTACCGTGTTTGCCAGGATAAGAGAAATCGAAGAAGAGATAATCTATCTTGCCATAGTTCGACATCAACTCCTTGACCTGACCATAAAGATATTTCCGGTATTTAGCCATGTCCCTGTCTTTATTCAGGATATCATATTCGCTGTCGGTCTTTGCCGATTGCGGATGATTGGCATCAATGGGAAAGTCGGGGTGGTGCCAGTCAATCAGTGAGTAGTAGAATCCAACCCTAAGTCCTTCTGCCCTGAATGCATCCACAAATTCTCTGACAAGGTCTCTTTTTGCAGGGGTATTGGTGGCCTTGTAATCCGTGAGTTTGGAATCGAACAGGCAAAAGCCTTCATGATGTTTGGTCGTGAGGACGGCATATTTCATGCCCGCAGCCTTGGCTTGTTTGGCCCATTCTTTCGGGTTGTACAAGTCGGGATCAAACAGATCGAAATACTTTTGATACTGCTCATTGGTCATTCGTTCGTTTTTTTTGACCCATTCGTGACGGGCAGGGAGCGAATAGAGTCCCCAATGAATAAACATCCCAAACCGGGCGTTGGTCCACCATTCCATTCTTTTTTGCTTCTGTTCGGCGGTTTCCTTTGGAAGCTGTGCCACTGATTTTAATCCTGTTGAGACCAGAAACAGCAACAATAAGAGGGTGTAACTTTTCTTCATGCGATTAAATTTATTTAATATTAAAAGGGTATAAAATTAGATTATAATTTGAAAGAAGTAAGATTGATAGGAACAGTTCCTATATTTGCATCGGTAAGTATGATTGAATTTTATCACAAAGATATTTTTATTTAATAAAAATATTTACAATGTATAATCTATTTTTTATGAACCGGGCATGTTTGAAGATCGCAAACAAGAATGAAAATCTGGCATGCGAGTTCATACGACCTATTTAATTAAATTATTTAAGGATGAATAAATTTTATCTCACTCTTTTTTTAGTTGCGGCGATTTTTTTTATTCCGCAATATAAGTTAGCTGCTCAATCTGCGGAACCTGCACTGGAATTTACCTGTCAGCCTTATCTTCAAAACCTGCATCAAAAAGGGATCACGGTTTCCTGGTCCGTTAGCCTGAATTCAACCAGCCGGGTAGAATATGGAGAGACCGACCAACTTGGAAGTAAAGCGGTTCACTCACAGGCCGGAATGATCGATGTCGGATCAGGAGTTCAAAAAGTGGTGCTGACAAATTTGAAACCCGGGACCCGTTACTACTACTGTGTGGTCTCAAAAGAAGTAAAGACACTTCTGGCCTATAAGGTCGTATATGGCGATAGCAT
>JAUZOX010000281.1 GCA_030706265.1 Bacteroidota bacterium
ATGAGGATAAAACCTTTGTTTTGGCCGATGGTGGAGCGATAGCTTGCAGTCAGGTTAACGATAATTTTGTCGGCAATGGAACGATAATACTTGCCCTGCGTCGAGTAAAGACTCAGTTCGTAAAAAGCTGAAGCCATCACGGCTGCTGCAGATGCATCGCGGGGTTCATTGGGTATTCCGGGTGCATTATAATCCCAATAGGGAACCAGATCCTTGGGTAAGGTCGGATTTTTTAAGATGAAATTGGCTATCTTCTCGGCATGGTTCAGGAAAGCCTTGTTTTTGGTTTCACGGTAACACATCGTGAATCCATATAGCCCCCATGCCTGGCCACGGGCCCATGCGGATTCGTCGCTGTATCCCTGGTGAGTGGTTTTCTTGAGGACCTTGCCGGTGAGGGTATCGTAATCCACCACATGGTATGAACTAAAATCGCTTCTAAAGTGATTTTTCATGGTAGTGTAGGCATGGCTGAATGCTATTTTATAAAACGAGGAATCTCCAGAGAGTTTGGTTGCTTCAAAGAGTAATTCGAGATTCATCATGTTATCGATGATTACCGGATTTTCCCATTTATCGTTACTGTGATCCCAGGAACGGATACAGCCGGTTTTGGGATTGAACCGCTTTGAGAGCGTCTTAGCGGATTGAATGAGAATATCACGATAGGCGGGATCCTGGGTTAACCGATAACCGTTCCCATAGCTGCAATAGACCTTAAAACCCATGTCATGTGTGGTCGCATTCCATTTTTCGTTTTCTATTTTTGCCGTAAATTTCTGCGCCTCATTTTTCCATTGGTTTTGACCTGTATACTCGTACAAAAACCATAATGTTCCGGGAAAAAAGCCACTGGTCCAGTCTTTAGCCCGGACCAAAACAAGATTTCCATCGGGTGAAAGTGTTCTGGGTGAGAAAAGATCGCTCCCTTTATTTTTTTTTGCGTCCGCTGATGTTGAAACAGACTTGTTGACTTCGTTTAACATTACCGAAGTTTGCTTTACTGCATCGGAAAAGATGTTCTTTAAATTCTGCGCAGAAGCGTTGAATTGTAAAACAATCAGTAAGATGGAAAAGAAAAAATATTGTTTTTTCATGCTTATATGATTTGTATTAAAGCGGTCGCATGGAACTCGCATGGATGATTTTCATGGGTGTTTGTACTTAGAACACATGCTCGGTTCATGGCTATTATTGTTTTACAGGGATGAGCTGTATTTCGAGTAGTTTCATTAGTTCGGTTTTCTTGATTTCAACCGGAATAAGCTTTAGGTCATGTGTTCCCTTTGCCAGGGGCACGGTTCCCAAATCGAGTGTTATAACCTGACCGGATTTTTTGGGGGCCAGGATATTTTCTTCTTTTACGGTGTTTTTGTCAGCGATGAATTGGAAAGTCCCTTCGCCAACATTTGAGCTCAGGTATTTCAGGACGATTTTATAGGTTACTGGTGCATTTAGTCTGACCTGCCAGGAAATCTGCTGATCTTTTTTATTCCAGCCTTCTACATAGTACCGATCGGTCTTGCCATCGCCATATTTGAATCCTTTACCTTTGAGTTGGGCGTCGAAGGCCAGCAAGCTGTTAGTAGTCGTATTTGATAAAAGGCGGGTTGTATCGGTAACGACATTTCCTGTTGTTTCGAGGACTATTACGGCATCTATGGGATCAGTCGCTTTTTCAGGAAGCGATAATGAGAGATCAAGAGGATTAAACCGTTTGATTGTCAACGGCTTTTTAGCAGGATCTGCCAGCAGGTATGCTTTTTTGACATTGCTTTTTAGCCCTCCCAGAATCAGATTACCCTTTTCAGGCCAGTTGAAGACATGCAGGTATAGCTTGTCGGCTTTTTGAGTACTTACGCCCCAACTTTGAATTGCCAGGGGAGACTTGGTTGTGCCATAAATGCTTTCATGATTTTTATCCATCCACTGACCTATTCCTTTGAGTATTTCCAGGTCCTTTGGAGCAAATTCACCATCTCCCATAGGACCGATGTTCATCAGGATATTTCCGCCGCGTGAAGCTGCTTTTGCCAGTAACTGGACGAAATAACTGACCGGTTTATGGCTTAAATCAAATTTTGAATAGCCGTACGATTCGTTTGTTGTCGGGATGCCTTCCCAATCACCTTTAACCGGGAAAAACTCAGCCGGCCTGTCTGCCGTATTTTGATAATCACCAAACATGAAGTTTGAACTGCGTGCCAGTCTGCCATTGACCACAACATTGGGATCTGTTTCGCGGATAGCTTTAAGAATGCGGAGGTTTTCGGACAGCGGTATTTTGTGCGGGGTGTCGAACCAAAGAATATCGGGGTGATATTGGGTGAGCAATTCTTTGATCTGAGGGATGGCTTTTTGATCTATATATCTCACCACCTTAGGCAACAGCTCCGGATGAACATCAAACCAGTTTGCGCCTCCATGCAGCAAAGAGTCTCCACCGGGGTTATCGTAATCCCAGTCATTTCCCGGTGCATCGGGGTGCTCCCAATCAAAGGCATGTGAATAGTAAAAACCAAATTTGATCCCATACTTTTTGCAGGCTGCGGCCAGTTCTGCCATTGGATCGCGTTTAAATGGAGTCTGCTGTACAATATTATAGTCAGAAGCTTTCGAATCGAACATTGCAAACCCGTCGTGATGTTTGGCCGTGATGATAAAGTAACGCATCCCCGCTTTTTTGGCATTCGATATCCATTCGTCAGCGTTGAACTTAACAGGATTAAACTGGTGTGCCAGCTCCAGGTATTCTGAACGCGGAATTCTTTCCTTACGCATCAGGTGTTCTGCATATCCTCCAACTTTATGGCCTTTCCATTCTCCACCCGGCATCGAATAGATACCCCAATGTACGAACATCCCAAACCGTGCTTCACGCCACCAGGCAATACGTTGCTCGTGCGTCTTCATGGAGTTGATCCACCAGCCGTTTACAGCTTCATCAATCGCTTTTTGATCGCGTGGTTTGGCGTTATTTAACATCGAGGCATCTTCATCCCCTTTTTGTGCCCTGACGAAAGAGAACGTTAAAACCATCAGGCCGGCTAATAAAAGTATTTTCTTCATTAATAAATTGTTATTCTGCTTAATATTGTGACGCTTTGTCCGTGTGAGTATCTTTTATTTTGTTATTCAAAAGTCCTTTCTGTAAATATCAACCGTTTCATTTAACTCCTTTATTTCTGAAGAGCCGCAGTGATGGATTTAATGAGCGGTTCAGCCAGAAGTTCATATCCTTTATCGCTATAATGCACGTTACCAGGTCTTGAATTCTGAGGATGAATGATCAATGAAGAAGTATATAAATCGATAACCTCAATGTTGTTTCCCTTCATGACTTCCAAGGCAACCTGGTTATATCTGGCTGGGTCTTCGATCTTTCTCCCAACAGAATTTTCGGGAACCATGGTTGTATTTACAAAAATGAGCTTTGCAGTCGTTTCCCTGAGTTTAGATACAATAAATTTCAAATTGTTTCTATATTCAGTTAAAGTGACCGACACTTTTCCATTTGCCACATCGTAATTATTGGAGTCATCTTTGTAGACGAGATCGTGCAAGCCAAAATTGAAAAGGATAATGTCCCATTTCTTATTTCCGATCCATTTTTCAATATTGTCTTTTCCTCTTACGGTCGAACCGCCATTTCCGGGATTATGCTCAATTAATGCGACAGAAGATAATGATTTCTGTAAAATTGGAGTGTATCCGATGGATATCGAATCGCCAATGATGAGTACATGCTTAACCGAATCTCCTGTTGCAGCAATGAATAAAAAGGGGAAAACAAGGAGGACCAGACGCTTAAATCGATCGGATTTCATCGTTTTTTATAATATTTGGACAAATTGTATGATCATTCATTCATATTATTCAAAGCAAATCATCTTTCTGCTATTCAAACCAGATAATCGGATTGCGAACCGGAAGATTCCGGATGACCTCTTCAACTTTTGGAAAATGATCCAACGATTTCCAGGTATCGAACCATTGGATCTTTTGAAAAGCATTGGCACCAAAAATCAAGGAAGGTTGTGCTATCGGCCAGTAATCCCAGTACATCACATCATGGGGGAGAGGCCATTTGCTTTTATCTGCCAGATAAGGGTAGAGGTACTCGAGGCCTTTTTTGATACACTTGCCATCGGCTGTTTGATAATTCCATAAATCATGGTTCTTGTCAGAGAGTATCTGGCACATCATGGTCATTGCATCAAGATTAAAGATGGAATAGCCAAAGGGCTTTGTGCGCCTTAGCTCCTGAGGGAAACTTCCATCATTGGCCATCTGATTGGGCAGAAATACTTCTTCAAAGCGGTTACGGCAAAAGTCGAGCAACTTATCGTTTTGGGTTAGTTTGGCAAATGCTGCAACCTGCATGGCCCAACAGGTACCATGGTTATTGGTTGCATTCATTTCATCTTTTCCGTATTGATGGGTCGTCAGCCATTGCAGAAAATCAGAAAACCATCCTTTTATTGCAGCGAGCTGTTTCTTGTCAACGCATTTGGCTTTTTCCATTACTCTGATGCCCTGGGCTACTTCCATTAGCTGAATGCCAT
>JAUZOX010000282.1 GCA_030706265.1 Bacteroidota bacterium
GCTCAACTTCAAAAGGCTTACAACAAGTGGGAACACATCTTGTCCAAAAACATGGAATAACGAATTATCATAATCTATTAAAATACAACCATAAAAAAAATCTACGATGAGCTTACAAGCTGATGAAAAAGCATTTTTCCAGAATATTGGAAAAATTAAATTTGAAGGGAAAGAGTCAAAGAACCCTATCGCCTTTAAATGGTACAACGAAAACCAGATCGTCAATGGCAAAAGCATGAAAGACCATTTCAGATTTGCTGTTGCTTACTGGCACTCCTTCTGTGGAACAGGTGCCGATCCTTTTGGCTCAGGGACAAGGCTCTTCCCCTGGGATAATGAGAAGGATCCCATTGCAAAAGCCAAAATGAAAATGGATTTTGCTTTCGAATTTATCTCAAAGCTGGGAGTCCCCTATTATTGTTTCCATGACTTCGATCTCGTTGAAGAAGGACCTACCATTTTAGAGTCAGAACGCAGACAACAGGCCCTGGTTGAATATGCCAAAGAGAAACAAAAAGCGACCGGTATCAAATTATTGTGGGGCACTGCCAATGTGTTTGCCCATCCCCGTTACATGAATGGCGCCTCGACCAATCCTGATTTTAATGTGGTCAGTTATGCCGCTACCCAGGTTAAAAATGCCATCGATGCCACTATTGCTTTGGGTGGAGAAAACTATGTGTTCTGGGGTGGTCGTGAAGGATATCTTTCATTGCTCAACACCGACATGAAGCGTGAAAAAGAACATCTCGCCCGCTTCCTGACGATGGCCCGTGACTATGGACGTGCACATGGATTCAAGGGAACTTTCCTGGTTGAGCCCAAACCGATGGAACCCACAAAACATCAATACGATTTTGATGCGGAAACCGTGATTGGATTCCTCAAAAGCAATGGCCTCGACAAGGACTTCAAACTCAATATCGAAGTCAACCATGCTACACTGGCCGGACATACTTTCCAGCACGAACTGCAGTGTGCTGCTGACGCAGGATTATTGGGCAGCATGGATGCCAACCGTGGGGACATGCAGAATGGCTGGGACACAGATCAGTTCCCTGTTAACATCTATGAAACCGTTGAGGCAATGCTGGTTATTCAGCAAGCCGGAGGATTCAAGACCGGCGGTATCAACTTTGATGCCAAGATCAGAAGAAACAGTACCGATCTGGAAGACCTCTTTATTGCCCATATTTCAGCCATGGACGTATTTGCCAGAGCATTATTGATTACCAATGAGATACTCACCAACAGCGATTATCTTTCGTTACGCAAAGCCCGTTATGCTTCATTCGATTCAGGCAAGGGTGCTGCTTTTGAACAAGGCAAGCTCAAACTCGAAGATCTCAGGACTTATGCAATTGAACATGGCGAACCCGCAGCTATCAGTGGGAAACAGGAACTTTTCGAACAATTGATTAACCTTTATATTTAACAGTCACTTCTAATGGCAAATAATGCTGAAATGATTTATAAGCCCAACAAGGGTTATATAATGGCAATCACGCTTGTGGCAACACTGGGCGGATTGCTGTTTGGTTATGACACGGCTGTAATTTCCGGAGCCGTAGGTTCACTGCGTTGCTTTTTTGTTGATCCGCTTCAACTGCCTGAATTGGAAGCAAACTCGTTACTGGGATTCATGATCTCCAGCGCTTTGATTGGCTGTATCGTTGGCGGACTAATTGCAGGTTATGTGAGCCAGCAATTTGGACGTAAAAAAGGGCTGATCCTTTCCGCCCTATTGTTTTCGATAGCCGCTGTTGGATCTGCCTTCCCGGAAACTTTCAACTTCACCGGCCTGCCTCATTTGTATTCATTCGTCTTCTTCAGAATCATTGGGGGTATAGGCGTAGGTTTTGCTTCCATGATGTCCCCCATGTATATTGCGGAGATTGCCCCGGCTCATAAACGCGGCAGTCTGGTTTCATGGAACCAGTTTGCAATTATCTTCGGGATGCTGGTCATCTATTTTGTCAATTATTTCATTGCAAAACAAGGAAACGAATCCTGGAACATCAATTATGGATGGAGATACATGTTCCTTTCGGGTGTGATCCCCTCAATGCTCTTTTTAATTCTGCTGTTCTTTGTCCCTGAGAGCCCGAGATGGCTTGCACTGAAAAACAGGAATAAGGAGGCACTTGACATTCTTTCGCGGATTGGCGGACAGGAACATGCGGACGCTGAAATGAAAGAGATCAGGGTTTCCGTCGTGGAAGAAAAAGGACGCATGTTTTCGTACGGAGGCTTAATTGTGATCATTGGAATTTTGCTTTCCGTATTTCAACAGTTTGTCGGAATTAACGTCGTACTGTATTATGCTCCCGAAATCTTCAAGACAATGGGAAGCGGTACCGATTCGGCATTGATGCAAACTATTCTTGTAGGTGCCATCAACCTTACATTTACCGTCTTAGCCATTTATACGGTTGATAAGTTCGGACGCAAGCCACTGATGATAATTGGGGCACTCGGTATGGCTATTGCCATGATCAGTCTCGGAATCACATTCTATCTACAGAATATCGGCTTAAGCTCACTGCTTTGCATGTTATTCTATACTGCTTTCTTCGCCATGTCGTGGGGACCCGTTACCTGGGTTTTGCTTTCAGAGATCTTCCCCAACAAGATCCGTTGGGTGATGTCGATTGCAGTTGCAGCCCAGTGGATTGCCAATCTGGTTGTTTCATGGACTTTCCCGGTCATGGATAAGAGTTCATACCTCAACAATGCATTCCATCATGGTTTCGCATACTGGATTTATGGGGCAATGGGATTGCTGGCCGCAGCATTTATGTGGAAATATGTTCCCGAAACCAAAGGCAAATCGCTGGAGCAAATGTCTAAACTGTGGAAGAAATAATCCGGAGCCAGTTCTGACAGAAATGTTGGAAAATACGATTTTGAAGTTGTTTTCTTTGGAGGGTGTCTCAAACTTTTGAGGCACCCTCTTACATTTGAGAAGACATTGGAAATGGATTAGCGATATGGGCTGAGGTTTAGAAACGTGCCTTGAAGGACGACTATAGCAAAAAGCATCATTTCCCATCATAACATGAGGAAACGGAGATACCTTGAAATACCTTATTGATCTTTCCTAATTCAACCGCAAATGCTAGTTTTTACAATCATTCATTCATCGTATTCAATTAGCACTTATATATTTTTGGACTTGTATGAAATCAATGATTAATCTTACCATTATTAAAATAATGATCCGGTATTTGAAATGTTTCTTTATTCTAAGCGGACATTAAAATAACTCATGGATGTCAATCTCTGAAAGCGAAGGAGCAGCAGCCGAATCCAGAATATTGAGACGGATATACTGTGATTTAACAGGCTTGATTTTGCAAATCAATTTTGCACCAATTTTTTCACCTTCATATATTTTGATCCATTTATCCTCTTTTTTATACTCAATGGTGAATTTCTTTATTTGTTCTCCATTTGCTTCATTCAATATCACCTGATCGAACTTCCTTATCTTTCTGAGATCAATTTCAACCCAGGCATTCCTGATATTTTCGTCTGTTTTCCAAATCGATAGATTATCCGTGCTTTTATCGACCAGCATATCCGGTGAATAACGGGCATTATTCTTAAAATAATTAGAAGCTTTTGCTTTGTAATCATCTAAAGGATCAATGATTGGGATTTCAATTGCTGGTTTATCTATCACCAGTTTGATGATTGTTGAAATGCTGTCCTGTAAGGCCATTGGAACAGAAAGCGTATAATTGGCAGCAGTTTGTTTCAATGTTATCTTTTCACCCGATAATAATGAGGCCGAAATAATTTTTGCCGGTAAGGCAGGCAAAGACACCTCATTGTTTTTCCATCTAAAGACATGCAAATAAATCACATTGTCTTTGCGTGTGCTGGCAATCGTCCTGCCGGGAAGAAACGGACCACCCCTTGTACCATAGATGGATTCACCATTCTTTTTCAGCCAAGCGCCCATCTCTTTCAGCCGGTCTACCTGTCTTTGCTCAATGACACCTTCGGAATTAGGGCCCACATTAAACAGTAGATTTCCATCTCCGGCAGCACTTAAAATAAGCGTATGTAAGCATTCATTCAACGTTTTCAATTTGTCATTGGGTTTCCATGCCCATTGTTTACAAATGGTCATACACGTTTCCCATGGACGATCCATCTGAAGTTTTCCAATACGCTGTTCCGGAGTATCATAATCACCTTTGGCGCCTGTGCGATTATTGATGATGATATCCGGCTGAAGAATATGTGCAAAATCAATGATTCCCTTGCCACGAATGGAGTCAAACTTCTGTGGGACATCAAACCAAAGGGTGGCCAAGGGTCCATAATTCAATAATAACTCGGCAATCTGTCGTTTTAAATAACAGGTATAGGCATCCAGGTTGCTGGTTGCTCTGACAACAGATCCTCCAGGGCTGGTCAATGGAAAATCGGGATTGTGCCAGTCACAGGTAGAATAGTAAACGCCAAAGGCAATACCCTTTTTTTTGCAGGCCCTGGAGAGCTCATCCACAACATCCCGGTGAAAGGGGGTGTTCATGATATTGTAA
>JAUZOX010000283.1 GCA_030706265.1 Bacteroidota bacterium
GGCCATGAATCAAATCATCCACATGTATATTATGAAGCCGCTGCCGTTATTATCGTATTTATCCTGTTGGGCAGACTATTAGAAGAAAAAGCAAAATCCAATACCTCCTCGGCCATTAAAAAGCTGATGGGATTACAACCCGATAAGACGACCCTGGTGAACGAGAACGGAACCGAGAACGGGATAGCGGTTGCAGATATTCAAAAGGGCAACTCCTTGCGGGTAAAACCCGGTGAGCGGATTCCCACCGATGGAGAAATTATCAATGGCATTTCGTTTGTAGACGAAAGCTCGATAACCGGTGAACCCATCCCCGTTGAAAAGCAGCCTGGTGACCAGGTTTTTGCCGGAACCATAAATCAAAAAGGTAGTTTTGTGATGAAGGCACAAAAAGTGGGAAGCGAAACCTTTTTGTCCCGTATCATCCAAATGGTACAGGAAGCCCAGGGCAGCAAGCCGCCTGTTCAGAAACTGGTTGACAAGATTGCTTCTATTTTCGTTCCCGTAGTTGTCATCTTATCTATTATCAGTTTTACAGCATGGATGTTGCTGGGAGGTCATCAGCCGTTTGCACATGCACTGCTTGCCATGGTCTCGGTATTGATCATAGCCTGTCCCTGTGCATTAGGACTGGCAACACCCACGGCAATAATGGTGGGCATCGGCAAGGGCGCCGAACATGGTATCTTAATCAAAGATGCTGATGGACTGGAACGGGCATGTAAGATAAATGCCATAGTCCTGGATAAAACCGGAACCATTACAGAAGGAAAGCCGGTTGTTACAGATTGCATTTGGAAAACAGATGAGACCTTCAAGCTGAAACAAATCTTACATGGCATCGAATCCAGATCCGAACATCCCTTAGCCGAAGCCATTACCAAAACATTGAATGTGGAATTTCCAAAGCATTTCACCATTGATCAATTCGAAAGTATAACAGGCAGAGGCGTCGTTGCAAGCATTCAAGGCATAAAGTATGCCGTTGGCAACGAAACCCTGATGAATGAAATGGGAATCAGGATCAATAATACCGACCGTGAAACAGTTCATGATTTATATGATCAAGCCAAAACCGTTTTATTCTTTGGAGAATCAGGACAGCAAGAACGGCTTCTGGCCATAATCGCAATTTCAGACAAAGTGAAGAGTTCTTCACAAAAAGCAATCGGAAGATTAAAACAACTTGGCATTGAAGTTCATATGCTGACGGGGGACAATAACCTGACTGCAAGATCAGTAGCTCGCCAGACCGGAATCGAACTTTACAAAGCAAACCTGTTACCCAATGAGAAGGCTGAATATATTCAAACGTTACAGAAGAATGGAAAAACGGTCGCCATGGCTGGCGACGGCATCAACGATTCTCATGCAATGGCACAGGCCGATGTCAGCTTTGCAATGGGCCAGGGTTCCGATATCGCCATGGAAGTTGCTAAAATAACCATTTCAACCTCCAATCTTGAAGCTATCCCTTCTGCAATCATGCTATCCCGACAAACGATCCGGACTATCAGGCAGAACTTGTTTTGGGCCTTTATTTACAATGTTATTGGCATTCCGGTTGCGGCCGGACTTCTTTATCCGTTTACTGGTTTTCTGCTCAACCCTATGATTGCTGGTGGTGCAATGGCATTAAGCAGTGTAAGCGTAGTGAGCAATAGCCTGAGATTAAAATATAAAAAAATAAATATAAACTAAATAAGCAAATGAAAATGAAAATTTTAAAGTTTAAAACCAATGTCAATTGTGATGGATGCATCTCCAATGTAACACCGTATCTCAATGAAGTAAAAGGGATCTCAAAATGGACTGTCGACACCGCTAACCCTTCAAAAATCTTAACCGTAGAATCGGAAGGAGCATTACCGGAAGACGTCATAAGTGCTTTAAAAGCCGCAGGTTATAAGGCCGATGAAATATAATCGGCATAATACCACGATAGATCAAAAAATCCATCCTTCTTCTGTATATAAACATCACTTCGCCTGGATACATTTTTTGCATCCAGGCGAAGGTACAAAAGGGATAACACCCTTTAAATGTTTTTAAACAGAATCCTATAGTTCCTTAAAGAAAGAAACATTACCCTTTACATCCATATAAACAACCATTTTCTTTGCACCCTTTTTAAGTTCAACAAAATAATTGCTTATATCGTTAACTTCCGATCCCCAAAGAATCATAGGCGTTCTGTTGATCACATTGTTATCAAAATAAATAATCTCACCGACGGCGTAATTTTTATACTTTGTCTGGAGATTTTTCTGCCCTTTTATGGGTAATTCTTTGAGAGATTTCGGAGATGTTGTTCCAACCAATTCACCATCAGCGTCGTAATAAGCCGTATATATATGATTGTCCCTGGTAAAGGTTGCTTCATCATAATTCACGGTCCTTACCCATTTCACATCAGCGATATCGCCAAAATCAGATTTAAAGCTTTTCAAACTGATTTCGCTCACTCGGTCACCTAAAAGTTTTCTCAATTCTTTCCGGTCACCTTTCCTTTCGATCCTTTTCTCCTTTTTCGAAATACTATTTGCATCATTATTGGCTTCCTGGGCGAAGGTTTGTCCATATGCCAGGATGAACAATAATGTGACGGATAATATTGCCAACTTTTTCATAATTATAATTTTAAATAGTGAATTGTATTTGATTTTCAAAGACGAGCATGAAACGAGCATGATTGAAGATCACAAATATGAATGAAAATCTGGCATGCGAGTTCCCTACGACTTATTTAATCAATTAATTAACGGATGAAACAAACCATATTTTTTAATGTTGGGGACCGGTTTTCGATTTATCAAAAAAATAACAATTATGTATTTTCATCAGCTTCCATCCTAATATTATGGATAAGGCTTAATCAATCACTCCGTACGGGTCATTTTAAATGTGGAGAAGTTGCAATGCATGAGTATTAAATCACGGGGAAAAGCTATATTTGTATTGGCAAATGCAATTGTAAATGGTTCTGATCATTTATTTTCAAATCAATTAGCTGTAGAATCAGATTGCAATTGGATTACCAGATGATCTATTTAACGCTTACGAATCTAAAAATCACAGACAATGAAAATCTTATCCATTCCACGATTTCTTCTCATTTTATCTGTCATATTCACTTTATGTTATAATACAGTCAGGGCACAGCAGGATAACTGGACTCATTTCAGGGGTAGCAACCTCAACGGGATTTCTTTGACGGCTCAGGCTCCGATTCGTTGGAACGATTCGACCAACATCATGTGGAAAACAGATATAGAAGGGAAAGGATGGTCGTCGCCGGTAGTATGGGGAAACCAGGTCTGGGTAACTACGGCCATTGAAAATGGCAAGAAATTGCAGGGTATTTGTCTGGATATCGATTCCGGAAAGAAAATATATGATTTGGATTTATTTCAACCCGATTCTATTTTTCCCAAACACTCGATCAATACCTATGCAACCCCGACATGTTGCATTGAAGAGGGTTTTGTATACCTGCATTTTGGAAGCTATGGAACAGCATGTGTGAACACGTCGAACGGTGCCATCGTCTGGAAACGAACCGATTTAAAATGTAATCACGTACAGGGACCGGGATCCTCTCCTATCCTGTATAAAGACATTCTCATTCTGCATTATGAGGGTTCCGATATTCAGTATTTGGTGGCGCTCAATAAGAGAACCGGTGAAACGATCTGGAAAACTGAAAGGCCAGCCGAAATTTATAAATCAATGGAACCTATCGGCAGAAAAGCTTACATAACTCCGATTATCCTGAATATCAAAGGAGAAGATTTGTTGATTTCAAACGGAGCAGGAGCATGCATTGCCTACAAACCCGAAACAGGAAAAGAAGTATGGCGGATCGTTAAAGGTGAAGACAGTTCGGTGGCCATGCCTTTTGCAGAAAATGGGAAAGTCTATTTTTATACCAGTTTTATCACCCCCGCTAACGGAGATAAATACATTGAACTGATCGCAGCCAATCCGGATGGAAATGGCGATATCGCCAAAACCAATACCTTATGGACCATAAAAGCCCCTACTTTTCAATTGTTGACCCCGGTGATAAAAGATGGAATGATCTATACCATCGATTCCCAAAACACCCTTTATTGCCTGGATGCCAACACCGGAAAAGCACTCTATTCCAAGAAATTAAAACAAAAGTACAACTCTTCTCCCGTTTGTGCAGGTGGCAATGTCTATTTCACATCAGTGAAGGGTGAAACGCTGATAATTAAACAAGGAAGTCAGTTGCAGATAGTCAGTGAAAACAAATTACCTGGAGAAGTATATGCCACACCCGCCTTTGTCAGAAATTCAATCTTGCTCAGAAACAGCAATAGCCTGTACCGGATTGGAACTAAATAGATCGTTCTGCAGGACATCTCAAAATGTAAACAGGCATTTTATCACGACCCTACCCCCCTTTTATTCTCCTTCATTTCTACACTAACTGGTATATGACTACTAACTACATTCTCTTTAACTAGTCCCGTGCGAGGGAGTAAATACTTATCTAAAAGGAAGCAGGTACTAGTCAAATAC
>JAUZOX010000284.1 GCA_030706265.1 Bacteroidota bacterium
AAAATGATTAGCGGTCCTCAAAACTATTACAGGTCGTTGAAACAGAACTTAAAAGAGAAAGAACAAGCACAGGAATTCGAAATAAATTGACGGCTGAACCCGCCATGTTGGAAACACAAACGCCCATCAAAATTATTCATACGAGCTCTATGCGACCGTCTTAATACAAATTTATTCACGCATAAGTAATATTGCCGGTGAGACATTTTTAAAAGGGTATGGAGGTTTCAAACAAGGATGCCCCAGAATAAGGTATTTGATTCGAAGAGCCGTTATTTTGTGACTCTTCGAATCAAAGCTTGACTTTTTTAAGATATCTTCAATTAGAAAATTAATTACCGGATAAAAGCTTAACCCAATACGACATTCACAATCTTTTTGGGGACTACAATTACTTTCCTGGGAGTTTTGTTTTCCAGGTAGCGTTGTGATTCAGGTGCCGAAAGTACTGTCTTTTCAATTTCAGCCGGGGGCATATCTGCCGGAAGATTCATCGTAAAACGCAGCTTTCCGTTAAATGATATGGCATACGTACAGGTGTTTTCAACCAGGTAAGCCTCATTGAATTCGGGGAATGTGGCGTAGGTAATGCTTTCCGTATGGCCGAGCATCTGCCATAGCTCTTCGGCAATATGGGGGGCATAGGGAGAAATCAGGATGACCAAAGGTTCAAGAATCGCTTTCTTGTTGCATTTTAAGTCGGTCAGTTCGTTTACACAAATCATAAATGCACTCACGGCCGTATTGAATGAGAAGCGTTCGATGTCTTCCTGAACCTTTTTAATGGTGCGATGGAGTATTTTCAACTCTTCGGCCGAGGCTTCATGATCCGAAACTTGGAAGTTGTTATCCGCGTCATGGAACAGTTTCCAGAACTTACGGATGAAGCGGAATACGCCTTCGATGCCATTGGTGTCCCAGGGTTTGGATTGCTCCAACGGGCCCAGGAACATCTCATACATTCTTAACGTATCGGCGCCATATTTCTCAATCAGATCGTCCGGATTCTGAACGTTGTATTTTGACTTGGACATCTTTTCGACTTCCCAGCCACAGATGTATTTTCCATCTTCAAGGATGAACATGGCCTTTTCGAGATGGGGCTGCCAGGCCCTGAAGGCTTCGACATCGAGAACATCGTTGTGAACGCAGTTAATATCGACATGGATTGGATCTGCATAGAATTCACGTCCCTTAATGTTTTTAGAAACGAAAACCGGAACGATGGGTAAAGCATCGCTTTCAGAATAAGCCGTTACATATTCGCCCTTGATAGCGGCCCTGATCCGATCGATGATGCCATCGAATGAATTGACAAAATCCATCGAATTGAAAGGAAACAGAAGTATGCGATATCCTTTCTTTGCTGCATATTCGTTGTAGGCCTGATCCAATTTATCGAGGGCTCCCTTGCGTTTGATTTCGATGATCAGACCTGCTTCGGGGCTGAAGAAATCAAATCTGCGTTTACCGTCTTTGTAATCGCGATGAAACTCTACGCCCAATTTCTTGTCTTTGATCGCCTCCCACAGAAAGTACTCTGCCATTTTTTCAAGGTTTGCCCTGTAGGCAAAATTCGAACGGCCCTGTATCATCCCCTGGTTGATCAGCTTCTGAAAAGGTTCCTCATTGACAGCCAACCCCATATCATACAAGAACTTATTCCAGAAACGGGAATAGATCAGGTGCCCTGTGGCATGTTCGGCACCTCCGATGTATAAGTCCACATTTTGCCAATAGGATACGGCTTCGTGTGAAAAGTACTCCTTGTTGTTGTGGGGATCCATATAACGCAGGTAGTATCCGCTGGAGCCTGCAAACCCCGGCATGGTATTGACTTCAAGGGGATGACCTTCTTTTGTTTTCCAGTTCTTTGCACGGGCCAGAGGGGGTTCACCCGTCTCGGTAGGCAGATATTTGTCGATTTCGGGAAGTTCAAGGGGCAGCTGATCATCGTTGAGCATGTATGGCATCCCATCTTTATAATAAACCGGAAATGGTTCTCCCCAGTAACGTTGACGGCTAAAGGTGGCATCCCGCAATCTGAAGTTGACGGTTCCATGACCGATACCCAATTCTTCGGCACGCTGAATGATGGCATGAACACCCTCCTTCACGTTTAAACCGGTAATGAAATCGGAATTGATCAAAGTGCCTTCTTTGGAATCAAACGATTCATCCCAGGTAGAAGGATCGGTTGGCGTCTCACCCGGACGGTTGACAACCTGGATAATGGGCAGATGATAAAACCGCGCAAATGAAAAGTCACGGCTATCATGAGCCGGCACGGCCATGATCGCTCCGGTGCCATAACCCATCAAGACATAATCGGCAATCCAGATTGGAATCTCTGCGCCATTGAACGGGTTGATGGCATAAGCTCCCGTGAAAGCACCACTCACCTTTTTAACTTCGCTCATTCTTTCACGTTCTGAGCGGTTTTTAGCCCAGGTTACATAAGCGTCGATCTCTTCGCGATGATCCGGAGAGGTTATTTTCGCAACCAGTTCGTGTTCGGGAGCCAGTACCATGAAGGTAGCACCAAAAATGGTATCGGGACGGGTTGTGAAGATCTCCATCGTATCAGGATGACCCTTAATGGCAAAATTGAGGGCCCCTCCTTCCGAACGACCTATCCAGTTGCGCTGAATTTCTTTGACGGAATCGCTCCAATCGAGGGTATCCAGGCCTTTGAGCAGTCGATCGGCATAGGCCGAAATCCGCAGAGCCCAGTTGCGCATGACTTTTCTTTCGACCGGATGACCTCCGCGAATTGAAAGTCCGTTGCTGACTTCATCATTGGCCAGCACGGTTCCCAGCTCGGGGCACCAGTTAACCATGGTATCCGCAAGATATGCCAGCCGGTAATTCATGAGGATGCGGAGCTTCTCCTGCTCACTCGATCCGTTCCATTGGTCTGCCGTAAACGTCTCAGTGTAATCCGTAGCGGCGTTGGCATTCCCGTTTCCTTCCTTTTCAAAGAGTGCGATAAGGGATTCTATTTTTTCAGCCTTCTGCCTTTTTACATTGAACCAGGCATTGAAAAGACGAATAAAAGTCCATTGAGTCCATTTATAGTATTTCGGATCGCAGGTACGAACTTCACGGTCCCAATCAAATGAAAAACCTATTTTGTCTAACTGTTCACGATAACGGGTAATATTTTCCTCCGTGGTAATGGCCGGATGCTGACCGGTTTGGATGGCATATTGTTCTGCAGGCAGACCATAGGCATCATAACCCATGGGATGCAAAACGTTGAATCCCTTCAGCCTTTTGTAACGGGAATAAATATCAGTGGCAATGTACCCCAACGGATGCCCTACATGAAGTCCGGCTCCCGAGGGATAGGGAAACATATCAAGAACATAAAATTTAGGCTTGGTCGGATCTATCTCTGTTTTAAAAGTCTTATTATCAGCCCAGTATTTGCGCCAGGCAGGCTCAATTTCTCTGAAATTATAGTCCATGTTTAATACAGGTTATTCTTTGAATGAAACAATTTAAACGGTGTTCGTTTAAAAATGCAAAATTAACAAAACTTAAGGGATTCTTTCATCTATAAACTGTGAGAGTATTAAAAGTCTGATATTCTTTCGTTGAAGCCTAAAATCATATGTCTCTACGATATACCGGTCCAAAAGTTAGTGCTGAAACAATCACAATACTTTCGCAAATCAAAGGAGTGTGTTTGAGATTGGAGCAGGTTGAAATAATTCGGATTAATTGATGTTCCAATGCTATAATCCATTCAAAATTCACGCGCCACTATAAGTCCATAATAATTTGAAATTTTGTATCTTCGTGGCCGAATTCATTCTGAATGGAAAAGCAAGCTGAAAAAATCACACTGGGCAGATTACGAACTGCATATGCCACGACGGTGGTCAGCATAACGTTAGTGCTGTTCATGCTTGGCTTGCTGGGATCGATTCTCTTTTACGCCAGCAAAATCTCAACGCATGTAAAAGAAAATATCGGATTTATGATCATCATGAAACCGGACGTCAATGAAGCCCGTATCATCCAATTGCAAAAGCAACTGCAAGTCTCCAACTTTGTGAGAAGCTCAGAATACATCACCAAGGAACAGGCTGCTGCCCAAATGAAAGAGTACCTCGGAGAGGATTTTATCTCTTTTCTTGGCATCAATCCGTTGCTTCCCTCCATCGAAGTAAAACTGGTTGCCAGTTATGCCAACAATGACAGCCTGAAAGTGTTATCAAACCGGATGATGGCAAATCCTTCCGTTAAAGAGGTACTGTATCAGAAATCACTGGTCGAGGAACTGAACAACAATATCACGCTCATCAGCGGAGTATTGCTGGGATTTAGTATTTTGCTGTTGATCATCGCCTTTGCGCTCATCAGCAACACCATCCGGCTTGCAGTATATTCACGTCGTTTTTTAATCAGAAGCATGTTATTGGTTGGCGCTACCGGACGGTTTATCCGAAAGCCCTTTATCACGAAAGGCATTGCCCAGGGAGCCATTGCTTCCTTATTTGCCCTGATCATGTTAACCGGATTATTGATTACGGCC
>JAUZOX010000285.1 GCA_030706265.1 Bacteroidota bacterium
AGATGTAGTCTTAAATCTGTCCGTATAAACAGTTTTGTTGACTTAATCGGCAAACTTTTTATTATGAAGATTCTTTAATCCAATAACTACCTGTCATGAACGAGGGTGTCCCAATAAACGTTGAGACACCCTCGTTTTTTATACCAAATTTATCATTCATCAAAAAATGAGTATCCGGGTGATAAACTGATAAATGTGCTCTTTAAAAGCCTGGCGGCAACGGCCCTGGCTATTTATTAATATCTGATATCGAAGGCTATATGGGCGGATGGTCACAAGTCCATTCTTGCACCCCACAGTTTATCCCTACCGGATGATACATATTATCGGTAAGTTCAAAAGAGTCTCTATCTATCAAATCCGGAAGCGGATAGTCTGCGCTTATAACAAAGTGCTCCGTAACTGATCCAGGGCCGTTAGCCGTCTCAATTTCAAACACGTCCAATAGCGTTTGCCATACAGGGCGACTGCCCCGGCAGTCATAAAAAAAGCCACCTCATTACAAGGCAGCTTTTTATATTAAAACAGCTAAACTCTTTTTTATTTGCCAAACTTGATAAATCTGGTAACAATGCCCTTGCCGTTTTTATCACCGGGAGCTTTTACGGTATATCCATCCTTACAGGCTTCTGCAGCGGCAGGAGTAGTGTATGTTCCGTAATCAATGGTGGTCGAGACACCTGCAGTACTTACGGTAACTACTGTTCCTGCAACAAAACCTTTGCAGTTTGAAGTCTGGTATAATGGATTGGTGATCGTGTAAGTTGACTTTTCTCCCTTGGCGTTGGTATAGGTGGAACTACCCGTGATTTTCCATATTTTAATGGCTGCAACGCCTCCGTTTCCTTCAACCAGTTCGCGTTGACGGTCTGAAGTCCAGGTCCTCGAGGTCCCATCTTTTCCAGTTATGGTCAGATTGGCGGATTCGGTATATAATGCATGATTGTTGGTACCTGTCTTACCGAATGTTTCATTCAGCGTCCCGACATGGTGTACGCTGTCTACGGTCAGGTCGATAGAAGATGATCTTGACCATCCTCCTTCTTTAACCCAGTTATAGGTGCTGGTGATCTTGCCCGTGCGTACTTTACCGTCTTTACCTTTGCAGGTTCCGGTAGTTCCAAAATCAATCGTGAAAACAACGGTAGCACCGGTTACGGCGGTACCGGTCAATACCGGAGTCTTGGTAATGGTCACGGTTGCACAGTTGTCCAGCCCGATACCAGCAGCAGTCGGTCCGTTTGCATTTGCTGCCTTTAAGGTAGGATCTGCAAATGTAGTGGGGTTGACTGCTTCATAAGAGTCAATGGTGTTTGAGATGTCCGACACGGAATTGTCAGCCTGAACTGCTTCGGCTGCAGTTGTGATGGCCGTGGGAGTTTGTGTACTACTGTCTTTAGTACAGCTGATTACAGCTACACCAGCTATAAATGCCAGTGTCGTAAAAATTAGTGCTACTTTCTTCATAGGGTTTTTTTTTATAATTTCCGTTAACGTTTTGTTAAGATTTAGACGACTAAATTATAGAGAAGTTTAAAGCGAAAAATTATTTTAACATATCTTCGCAAAAAATCAAAAAGTCATTGTGAATTATCGTTTTCTGTTTAGAAAAAAGTCGATTGAAGACATCATCAGGCATGCTACAACCGGTGAGGGCCAAGCTATTGGAATGAAAAGAACGCTCCGGGTCCGTGACCTGACCGCCATGGGAATTGCAGCGGTCATCGGAGCCGGAATCTTCAGCACGATAGGAAATGCCGCCGCTGCCGGAGGTCCTGCCGTTTCGCTCCTGTTTATCTTTACCGCCATCGCATGCGGCTTCTCGGCATTGTGTTATGCCCAGTTTGCCTCCCTGCTCCCCATCAGCGGAAGCGCCTATACCTATGCCTATGCCAGCTTTGGAGAACTCATCGCCTGGATCATCGGCTGGGACCTGATCATGGAATATGCCGTCGGGAACATCGCCGTAGCCATATCCTGGTCCGAATATTTTACGGCCTGGTTGCAAGGCATGGGACTCCATTTCCCCGAATACCTTGGAATGGACTGGCTGAGCGCCTTTAAGGGCCACAAAGAAGCCATAGCCCAAATGGCCTCGGGGGTCTCGTTCTCCGGTTTAAGCCGCTCTGTCCAGGAAGCCTATACGGCATGGAACCATGCTCCCCAGCTCTTTGGATTACACCTGGTGGCAAACATCCCCGCCTTTGCCATCGTGTTCTTCATCACCGTCCTGGTTTATATCGGGATCCGGGAAACCAAGAATGCCGGAAACATCATGGTGATCCTGAAATTAGTCATCCTGATGGTGGTGATCGGAGTGGGGGCTTTTTATGTGCAACCCAAAAACTGGATCCCATTCACTCCGCATGGATTGTCGGGGGTACTGAAAGGGGTATCGGGAGTGTTTTTTGCTTATATCGGTTTTGACGCCATATCGACGACTGCTGAGGAATGCAAAAATCCCCGCCGCGACCTTCCGTTATCCATGATCCTGGTGCTGGTTATCACCACCGTTATTTACATCATCATCAGCATGGTACTGACCGGCATGGTCCCCTCTGCCGAACTGGGGGTGGCCGATCCGCTGGCTTTTGCTTTTCAGCGGTTGCACCTTGAGTGGCTGTCGGGCTTTATTGCGCTGGCTGCCGTGATAGCAATGGCCGGCGTCATCCTGGTATTCCAGGTGGGGCAACCCCGTATCTGGATGAGCATGAGCCGCGACGGATTGCTGCCACCCATCTTTTCCAGGTTGCATCCCCGCTTTCGGACGCCCGGCTTCTCCACTATCCTCACCGGCATCATTGTCGGTGTCCCGGCTTTGTTTACGACCCTGACCGAGATGACGGACCTGACCAGTATCGGTACCCTCTTTGCTTTCATCCTGGTATCCGGCGGGGTGATCATCATGGAGAAAAACGAAGACCCCAACACGGTGAAGAGAGGTTTTCGCATCTATTATATCAACAGCCGCATCTGGCTGATCCCCATATGGGTAGTGGTACTCGCCATCTTGTTCTTGATGGGGATCTTCGATATCCATTCCTTTGCTTCAGGGGCAGGTTCCATTTTTGACTGGTCGCTGTTAAAGTCAATGGCCCATGTTTATGTGTTTATCCTCTTAGCGGTCTGGATCACGACCAAGGCCATCATCAGGAAATGGTCGCTGGTTCCGGTACTGGGGGTGCTGACCAACCTGTATCTCATCTCGGAACTGGGAACCACCAACTGGCTGAGGTTTATCATCTGGCTCGTGATCGGACTTGCACTTTACTTTACTTACGGATCACGTCACAGCAAATTACAAAAGAAGAGTTCAACTGTTTAAGTTTAAATTAAGATACAGTCATGAACCAAGCATGTTTTAAAAACACGAACAAGGATGAAAATCTTATATGCAAGTTCCATACGACCATTTTAATACAAATTATTTACTTATGAATCGAGCATGTTTTAAAACACAAACACCGATCAAAATCTGGCATGCGAGTTCCATAAGACCATTTTAATACAAATTATTTACTTATGAAACGTTTCATTTTTGCCATTATCATAATAGCCCTTGCGCTGAATAATGCGGTGGCACAGCAGACTGCCATTACCCGTGACAAGGGTTATGTGATTGTATTGCACGGTGGGGCCGGAAATATCTCCCCTGAAAACACTCCTCCCGAAAAGCAGGCCGCCCTGAAGAGTGCCCTGAACCAAGCCCTGAATGCGGGAAAGAAAGTGCTTGCAAAGGGAGGCTCTTCCCTTGACGCGGTGGTTGCTGCCATCCGGGTTCTTGAAGATTCCCCCCTGTTTAATGCAGGCAAAGGGGCCGTCCTCACCGCCGACGGAAAAGCCGAACTGGATGCCTCCATCATGGATGGCAAGACTTTAAAGGCCGGCGCCGTGGCCGGGGTAACGACGATCAGGAACCCCATAATGGCAGCCCGGGCCGTCATGGACCACTCGGAGCACGTGATGCTGGCCGGCAAGGGGGCCGAACAGTTTGCCAAAGAGCAGCATCTTGAAATCGTAGAGCCTTCCTACTTCATCACACCCGAACGCTTTAAGAGCTATCTGAAGATGAAGAGACAGGACTCCCTGCAAAAGGCGAAGGGGAAGTTTGGCACCGTGGGCGCCGTTGCCCTCGACAAGCAAGGAAACCTGGCAGCCGCCACCTCAACGGGCGGAATGATGATGAAGAAGTTTGGCAGGATCGGGGATTCCCCTATCATTGGCGCCGGCACCTATGCCAACAACGACGCTTGCGCCGTTTCATGCACCGGACACGGGGAGTTTTTTATCCGTTATGTGGTGGCCTATGACATCGCCGCTTTGATGTTATACAAGGACTGGAGTCTGGAAAAGGCCTCCGATTATGTGATCAATCATAAGCTGAAGGCGGTGGGAGGTGAAGGCGGCGTCATCTGCCTTGACCAGCAGGGCAATATCGCAACTCCCTTCAACACGGATGGCATGTTCAGGGCATGGTTAAAGTTTGACGGGAAAAAGGAAGAGATGAAAATTGCTTTATTCAAAGAGTAGCTTCTCTTCCGG